>JALZAD010000176.1 GCA_030948555.1 Verrucomicrobiota bacterium
GGATTAAACCACTCGAGCACGACCCATTTGCCTTTGTAATCGCCTAACGAGTGCTTCTGTCCGTTACTGTCGGTCACGGAGAAATCGGGCGCAGGGCTGCCGACTTTCGGCGATTCAACCGCGAAGGCTGCGCTCGCGCTGATGCCGGCGAGAAGGGTCAAGAGGAGTTTGGTTTTCATTCGTTAGTCTTTCGTTAGGGCGACGCGACTTGCGGCGCAATGGTTTCAAGTTGTTGCAGGACAATGTTCTTGGTCAGGAGCTCCGGCAGGACGATTGGCTGGACCGACTTTCCGGCCGGATACAGGACGTAGAGTGGGACACCGGGCCGGCCGAATTGTTGCAACATCTTCGTGATCGCAGGATCAGCGTTCGTCCAGTCGGCTTTGAATTTGACGATCCCGCGACGGTCGAACGCTTCGCGGACAGCGCCCGTTTCGAGCACGGTCGCTTCGTTGAATTTGCAGGTGATACACCAGGCAGCGGTAAAATCGATGAAGACGGCGGGACCGCTGGCCAGCTCGGCCGTGAGCGCTTCGGGCGTGAAGGGACGCCAGCCTTTCTCCATCGTTGCGACGGCTTCGGGTTTCGTCTCCTTGAACTTGCCGCCGATGAAATAGACGCCGCTGCCGACCGCGAGGATAAGAGCGAGGACAAGAGCAACTCCGCGCGATCGCGCCGAGGAGTTTGGTGTGTTGAAGGCGCCGAACATCCACGCCGCGATGCTGAGCGCGAGAAGGAAGCAAGCGGTCCAGATGATGCCGGCGGTGCCGCGTTGCGCGCCGAGAACGGCGAGGAGGAAGAGCAACGTCGCGAGCATGAGAAAGCCCATGAAGTGCTTCACGTGCAGCATCCACGCGCCGGGCCGTGGCAGAACGCGGAGCCACGCGGGTTGCGCGCAGAGCGCGAGATACGGAGCGCTCATGCCGGCCGCGATGGCGACGAACATCAGGAGGATGATTCCGCTCGATTGCGTGAAGGCGAAACCGAGCGCGGCGCCGAGGAAGGGCGCGGTGCACGGCGTGGCCAGAACCGTCGCGAAAACGCCGTGCAGAAACGAGCCGGCATCGTCTTCGCGCGAAGCCCAGGCGAGAAGGCCGGTGCTTGCTCCGCCGGGCAGCGTGATCTCGAAAACGCCGAAGAGATTGAGCGCGAAAACCAAGACCAGCGCGCTCATGCCGAGGACGAAATAGGGATTCGTGAACTGCAGGGCCCACGCAACTTCGTGGCCGGCGGACTTGAGCGCGATGATGACGACCGCGAGGCCGATGAACCAGGTGAAGATCCCCGCGCAGAAGGCGACGCCGCTACGGAAGATCTTGGCGCGGCTTTTCCCTGCCTGCTGGATGAAGCCGAAAATCTTCAGCGAGATGACCGGCAGGACGCACGGCATCAGGTTCAAGATGTAGCCGCCGAGAAACCCGAAGAGGACAAACGTGGCGAGTCCGCGCGACTCGGCGTTGGGGTGCGGCGTTGTCGCGAGAACTGGTGCCGCTGCATTGAGCTGCCATGCCTTGTGATCACCGGCCACGAGTATCCCGGGGAGTGAGGTGACAGTTGTGTCGGACGTCTCGATCGGAATTCGGATCGCGACGCCGTCGCCTTCCCGGGCGGTGCTCGGATGACCGACAACGACGGATTCGCTCGGCAGCGGGTAAAAATCCGCAGACCCCGGATCGCCGAGTGCATTGCTCTTAACCCGGAGAACGAGCGCGTCGCCTTCGCGTGACCACGCCGCGTTAGCATCTTTCGGCCACGGCTGCGGCAGCGCGTTTTGGTAGCGGCGAAAAAGATCTTCGTTGGCCGGCGCCGCGCTTTGGTTGAGCGGCAACTCCAGCCCGACGGTCGCGCTGCCCGGAATGCAGATCTTTTCGCAAACGAGCCAGGTTGCTTCCGCGCTCAGCTTCACCGTCGAACCACTCAACGTCGCCGCCGGCGTAATCTTCTGCATGAGCAGGACTTCGTCGTGATAGCCGTAAATGAGGATATCGCCGGGCTCGTCGATTTTCAGCGGCACCGGCCATTGAATCTCGCCCGCGCGCCAATCTGCAGGGAGGTTCCACTTCATCTCCGTCGGGATGCCGGCGTCGCCCGGGAACTTCCAATAGGTATGCCAGCCGGGCGCCATGCGGAGAAGCAGGCCAACCTGGAACGGCTTCCCCGGCATGATCGCGCTCGTGTTCGCGATCAGCTCAGCATGGACAAGTTCACGCCCTTCGTAGGTTTGCGCACCGGCATTGAAGGCGGACAGGAACAGCGCGATCGCGGCGAAGGCGTGGCGGACGAGGCGCGAGCTGGGCACGCGAATAGTTACCATCGCCGTCGGGCGCCAGCAATGCGACAGGACGCACCTGCCGGCCAACCGAACGCATCACGGCAGCCGATTGCCTAACGAAGGATCGACTTCATCGCCGCGTTGCGGCATTATCCCGTCACAATGTCGCGCAAGGAACAGCCGAACATCTTCTCGCCCGAAGGCGCGATCGACCTTCACGTTTCGCCGGAGATCAGGGCGGCTCTGCTGGAGATCATCGACGAAAAGCCGAAGCGCCTGGTCGTCGATCTGACGCGCGTTCCTTATGTCGATAGCTCGGGGATTGCGGCGTTGATCCTCGCGCGGCAGAGCCTGGATGAACACGGTGGCCGCTTCATCCTCGCGGGCGCGCAGGAACCGGTGCAGCTCATTCTCTCGACCGCGCGGCTCGATCAATACTTCGAGATCTTTCCGACAGTGGATGAGGCTCTCGTCGCGCGGTAAGCCGGGAAGTCGCCAGCGGCAATGGCTCTCGAATGCGTGATTCTCGTCGGGCTGCGGGGCACAGGTAAATCGACGCTCTAGCGCGATCGCTACGCCGCGACGAAGATTTCGACGAGCTCTTCCGCGTTAGAGAGTGGACGATCGTTCGCTGACGAACAGCGCAATGCCGCCGAACGAGGCGAAGGATTAAACCGTCGCGAGCCGACGCCGGACGAACGCGATCGCTCCACCGGCGAAGGCGAGAAGCAGCAGGCTTGAACCGCCTTCCGGCGCTCGCACGATCCCCGGAGTGCTCGGCGCGAGCTCGAGGATCAGATTATCAATCGCCCAGCTGGTCTTCGTGCTCGTCAGCGTGAACGAATTGAAAGCCGTCGGGCTGCTGAAGTTTAGAGAACCAGCTTTCATCCCCGGCGCGCCAACGGGCGAGGTGGTTGCAGTGCTCGAACCAGCAGCTGAGTTGAAAGCAACCGAGAAATTTCCGCCCATGCCACCGAAGGCGACGCTGATCGAATTCACTGCTGCGCTCAACGTGACCTGCAGAGTATTGCCCGCGAGAAGGAGCACGTTGCCGGTGATCGCGCCGGCGGTGCCCATGTTCGCGATCGAGCTTCCAGGTGAAATGAAGGTGGCCTTGAACGAACTCGCACCCACCTCCGGCGATACGTTGGTCAGCAGCGAAGTCGGCGCGGCGAACTGCTCAAAGGTGTAGGTGACGCTTGCGGCCTGAGCCTGGGCCGCGAGGCTCGAGAGCACGATTCCGGCAAGCGCGACGATGGTGAAAGTTCTGGGGAAAAACTTCATTGCGTCGAGTTTCTAATAACTGCAGTGGGCCTCGCAACTCGAATTTTTGCGTAAATACTGCGGAGTCTGCAGCTTGCGGACTAGCTGTGCTCCGGGTTGTCGGCAACGTCCGCTTGCACTCGCTGTACCATCGCGACCGCGAACATCAGGACGATCGCCGCGATCACCTGATGTGGACGCAGCGCGGCGTGGAAGAAACCCCACGTGATGCAGACTGCGGCGAGAGTTTGCAGCATCTCGAAGTATCCCGCGGTGGACGCGCGGGTCAGACGCAGCCCTTCGAAATAGATCAGCAGCGGGATGCCGCCGGAAATCGACGCAAGCAGGAGGAGCGCGACAATGGCGGTGCCGGGATGCTCTTGCGCCGCAGCTGGCCACAACGAGGCGACGTTGCACTTCCCGTAGATGAGCAAAATGCCAGTCATACAGAAGAGCCCGACAACCACGCGCAGGCTCGAGGCGAGCCGCAATGGCATTCCCCTCATGACTCCGCGACCCGCGACCGTGGAGAGTCCCCAAAAGACAGCGCAGATCAGCGCGTAGCCAGTGCCCAGGGTCAGCCCGGCTTCGCCTAACGAGACGCCGATCGACTCCGGATGCTCGACGGAGAGGAAGACGCCGGCGAGAATCGCAACGCCCGCGAAGAGGAAGAAGCGCGGCGTTAACCGATCGCCGAAGAGAAGGAACGCGCCAACCGTGGAGATCACGGGTTGGATGTTGAGGATCACGTTTACGACGGTGGGATTGCCGTTCTTGAGCGCGAGGGTGAAGAAGACCGTCCCGACCGCTGAACCGGCGAAACCGGAGAAGAGCAGGAAACCCCACGTGCGCGCGTCGATCTCACGGAGCTTGCCGAGATTGGGCAGAAGGAGCGGCAGGAACATCACCAGGATGAGCACGTGTTCCCAAAAGACGATCACCTCCGCGTCGAAGAGGCGGTTGAGCGGAATGCGCCAAGCGCTCTCGGTGCCCCACAAGGCCGCGCCGATCCCGACCAGCCATGGTCCGTAGCTCGCGCTTCCCGGGCGTTCGTTCGTCACGCGCAGGTGTTATCCGGCGCGTCCGCGGAGGTCAATGACTCGCGGCTGAAGTCCGGAAGAGCAGGCTTGCCGTCGGCTCGCCGAATCCGTAAAAAGCGAATCCGCTCAAACGCGCTTCACACCACATGAAAAAAATCCTTCTTAGCCTAACGACTGCTGCTCTCGCGACCACGATGCAGGCCGAAGCATTGCCGGACGCGAACACCAACTCCGCCGGGAACGGCAACGGAAACATTCCCACGAGACACAACGAAGCGACGGTCGCGCAACTCCAGGCGGAGATGGCTTGCGGCAGGCTGTCTTCCGAGCAGCTGACGCGCGAATACCTCGCCCGCATTCTCGCGCTGGATCAGCGCGGCGAAGGGGTAAACGCGATCATCGAGCTGAATCCTGACGCGCTCGATATGGCGAAGAACGCCGACAAGCTGCGCAAGCAAGGGAAAGTACTCGGGCCGCTGCACGGCATCCCGGTTCTCCTGAAGGACAACATCGATACCGGCGACAAGATGCAGACCAGCGCGGGCTCGTTCGCGCTCGTCGGCCAGCCGGCAAAGCAGGACTCGACGGTCGCGGCAAATCTGCGCGCGGGCGGTGCGGTGATTCTCGGGAAAACGAATCTTTCCGAGTGGGCGAACTTCCGCTCCTTCGAGTCGACCAGCGGTTGGTCAGCGCGTGGCGGGCAGACGAACAACCCCTACGCGCTTGATCGGAATCCGTGCGGCTCGAGCTCTGGTTCCGGTGCGGCCGCTTCAGCAAACTTCGCGACCGTTTCCTTCGGCACTGAGACGGACGGCAGCATTGTCTGCCCCGGGAATGCGAACGGTGTGGTCGCGATCAAGCCGACCGTAGGACTCGTTAGTCGCGCCGGTGTGGTTCCGATTTCGCACACCCAAGACACCGTCGGGCCGCATGCGCGGACGGTGGCAGACGCGGCGGTTGCGCTCAGCGTTGTGCAAAGCCGCACTTCCGATGGACGCGATGCGGCGACCGCTGGTGTGCCGCTCGGTTGGACGGGCAAAACCCGCCCGGCCAACATCCCAGCCGACTACACAAAGTTCCTCGACCCAAACGGACTGCGTGGAGCGCGACTAGGAGTCACTCGCGCAGGCTTGTCCGGCTACACCAACGTCAGCACGCCGAATTCTGTGCTCGATGAATTCGAGCGTGCCGTTGACGCGCTGACCGCAGCAGGCGCGGTGGTCGTCGACCTTGATGCCACCGGCTTCACCTTTCCGTCAGCGGACGGGGAATTCCTCGTGCTTTGCTACGAGTTCCGGAACGACGTGAAGAACTACTTCGCTACGCGCATGGGCGTGCCGGTGGCCGGCGGCGATTTGAAAACGGCGATCGATTTCAACAACGCACATGCCGACATCGAGATGCCGTTCTTTAATCAGGACATCTTCGAGCTCTGCAATTCGCTCCTGCCAAATGCGAACGATGTGCAGCCGGATTTCGGGATGAGCTACGCACAAGCGCTCGAGTTCGACCGTCTCGCCGGGGTGAACGGCATTGATAAGGCGATCGCGATGTACAACCTCGACGCCGTCGTTTCAGCCACGGACAACCCGGCGTGGTCCACCGACCTGATCTACGGCGATCATTTCATCTACGGCACGTCCGGCCTCGCGGCGGCGCCGGGTTATCCGATCGTGCAAGTGCCCGCTGGCCTGGTGCACGGCGCGCCGCTCGGGATCAGCTTCTTCGGCACGGCGTTCAGTGAGCCCACCTTGATCAAGCTCGCCTCAGGCTTCGAAGCGGTCACTCAGGTCCGCGCGAAAAACCCGCCGACTTTCGCCGACACGGTGCCGAACACGAACATCCAGGGCACGACGTTAACGCCACCGCACAAGCGCAGCTCGAAGTTCCCGAACGCGACCAACGGCAAGATGCGCCAGCACCATCTCTAACCGCGGTTTAGCCGGCGCCTCCACGTCCTCCAATGGACGAGCACGATGATCAGCCAGACGAGAAAGGCGAGCGCGCCGGCGGGCAGCGTTATGAGCATCAACCAGCCGAGAACACCGAGCGTGTAGAGCGTCTCGCCATAGTCTTTGCCCACGATCACGCACGGATGGACCGAGCCTTCATCAAGCTGGCATCCGTGCGAGTTCGCGACCAGACCGGCGAACGCGACGCTGCCGACCGGCGCGAGCGTGATGAGCGCGATGACGACCAGCGCGGCGACGTAGATCAGCCACGGGAAGCGTTTCGTTGCGCGTTGTGCGGAGGCGTCCAATCCGGCGGAAACTATCGCCTTCGCGCGAAGGTTGAAACGGCCAAATCACCTCCGCATCCGATGTTTCCGTGACTTATGCTCGTCCTGCTGGTTGAAGATCACACCGATACGCGCGGCGTTTTCTCGCTGCTCCTGAACCGCTGCGGCTGTCGCACGGTCACGGCGAAGAACGCACGCGATGCTCGGGGCCGCATCGAGGAGATGAAGTTCGACGTCCTGATTAGCGACCTCAACCTTCCGGACGGTGATGGGCTCGAACTTGTCCGGCTGGCCAAGCAGAAGAACCCGATCAAAGCCATCGCGCTGACCGGTCGAATTGCTCCTGAAGAACGCCAGGCCGGGCTCGATGCCGGCTTTGATTATTACCTGACAAAGCCGGTCGATTTCGACGAGCTGCGCAAGGCGCTGAAGAGCTGACGGCGCGCGCGAGTCAAAGCGCGCGGAAACGTTGCTGGACGTTGCGAATGCCGACCGTCAGCGGCACCCGCGCGTCATCTTCCATGATGGCGTAGTGGTTCGCGCCGGCCGCCTGCAGTTCTTTCACGGGGTCTTCGTGCACCGGGGGACCAGTTGACGCCGCTCGCCTGCGCTCCTAAATCAGCAGCAACTCCATGAAACTGATCGCTCTCTCACTCCTTGCGGTTGCCGCGTTCACCATGCTCTCCGGCTGCGCTTCCGAAAGCGAAGGCTATTACACGCAGAGCCAGGTCGCGGCGCAGAATGAGGGTTACGATCCGACGGCGCGCACCTACTCGGCGACGCGTTACTAGTCGACGCCGTTAGCTCTGCGCCAGGTCGCGCGCCACGCGCCGCGCTTCGTCTTCGAGTCCGCCAATCGTGAACTCCGGGCACGCTTGCCGGTCAGTCAGGTATTGCTGCACAAACGCTTCGAGCCCGCCGCAGCGCTCGCATTGCGCAACGTGCACCAACTGATGCAGGAGCAGCTCGCGATCGCCCCAGCATTCCACGCGCAACATGATGCCGTGACCGATCGTCACCGCTCGTGACGCTTCCGTGATGATGTGCGCGCGGCGCGAAGCTTGCGCCAGCCGCGCATCTTCCGGGAGCGGAATCCGATCGACCACCAGCACGCGAATGCGCGACGGCTCCTGCACTCCGGCGCGCGTTGCGTCTGCCATCGCGTTCGCGCTTAAGACCGATCCGCGGTTCAGGATCAACGCCTCGGTTTCCCGTGCCCATGCGAGAGCGAGCGGCCCGAGTTCCTGGACAATATCTTGGTCGATCATGACGGCACGGTGCGACCGTGCGCGTTGAGCAAAGGGAAAGAGCCCGATGCGTCAAGTGACAGCGGCGGGATTGCCGCGCGCGCAGCGAGTCGCTAGACATCACTCGTCTCGATGAAAGACCTGACCGAAGGCTCCGTCGTTCGTCACCTTCTGCAGATGGCCGCGTTTATGGCGGTCAGCATGCTGGTCCAGACGCTCTACCTGCTCGCTGATCTGTATTGGGTCGGACGGCTCGGCAAGGAAGCGATCGCAGCCGTTGGTGTCGCGGGCAATCTGATGATGATCGTGCTCGCGCTCACGCAGATGCTCGGCGTTGGAACAACCACCGTCATCGCGCAAGCGGCCGGCCGAAAGGATCAGCCGAATGCGGAGCGGGCGATGAATCAATCGCTCGCGATGTCCGTGCTTATCGCGGTCGCGTTTTGGTTGCTCGGGCTCGCGGCGCGCAACGTTTACGCGAACGGACTTAGCGCCGATGCACCGACCGCGGCGCTCGCGCGTAACTATCTCGGCTGGTTCATCCCAGCGCTCGCGCTGCAATTTCCGCTCGTCACGCTTGGCTCTGCGTTGCGCGCCACCGGCATCATGAAACCCGGCATGCTCGTGCAGGTTTTGAGTGTCGTGCTGAACATCGTTTTCGCGCCGCTATTCATCTTCGGCATTGGCCCGTGGCCAGCCATGGGCGTGAGCGGCGCCGCGCTCGCCACCTTCGTCGCGGTGCTAGTCGCGGACGTCGTGATGCTGATCTACTTCGAGAAGAAGTATCAGTACCTCCGCATCCCCGCTGCCCAGTTTTCTCCGCAAATGAAAACCTGGTGGGCGATCTTGAAGATCGGATTGCCGGCCGGCGCGGAGTTCGCGCTGCTCTCGATTTACGCCGGCGTGGTCTACGTCATCATCCGCCGCTTCGGCGCGGCGGCGCAGGCCGGCTTTGGTGTCGGTGCGCGGCTCATGCAGGCGATGTTCCTTCCCGTCATGGCGCTCAGCTTCGCGGTCGAGCCGCTGGTTGGGCAGAACTTCGGCGGGCGCCGCGCGGATCGCGTCCGTGCTTCGGTGAAAGCGGCGATCGCCCTGGCCTGCGGCATGATGCTTGTCCTCGCGCTGATCACCTGGCTGGCCGCACCGATGATGATCCGGCCCTTCTCGCGCGATCCAAACGTCATCGCCTTCGGCAGCGAATACCTCACGATCGTGGCGCTGAACTTCATCGCCTCGGGAATCGCCTTCAGCAGTTCAAGTGTCTTCCAGGGAATCGGCAACACCGTGCCGCCGCTTCTCAGCACGGCCTCGCGCTTGTTGCTCTTCGCGCTGCCCGCCGCCCTGCTCTCGCAGACCGCGGGATTCCAGATCCGTTACGTCTGGTACTTGTCCGTCGCCTCGCAGTTCATCCAGGCTTGCTTCAATCTCCTGCTCCTTCGCCGCGAGCTCGCGCGGAAGTTAAATTTCACCGAGACGCCGATCGCTGCGACTGCGCCGGGATAGCCGAGCTTCCACGGGTCCGTTCCGTCGCGCTGGTGCGAAGTTCTTGTGAAGCTGGCACACCATGGCGACTGAACTGAAAGACCGGATCAAGACCGGCCTCGACGAAACGCGAATGATCGTGCTCGTTGTCCAGGTTCTCATCGGCTTCGGATTCCGCGGCGCGTTTGAGCCGCGCTGCACGCAGCTGCCGCCGACTGCGCAGATCCTGAAGCTGGTTTCTCTTGCGCTGTTAATCGTCGCGCTCGCGATGTTGCTCGCGGTTCCCGCTTATCACCGCATCGCGAGCAACGGCCACAATACCGTCACCTGCGAAGGCGTTTTGAAGCGACTCCTCTGGACCGCGCTTCTGCCGTTTGCCGCAGCCTTGGGCATCGACGTCGCGCTCGCCGCCTTCGTGCTACTCGGGCCGGTCGGCGCACTGGCCGTCGGAACCGGAACGGCCGGTCTCGCTCTCTTTTGTTGGTACGGCGTCGAAGAGATCCGGCGCCGCTCACATCCGCCACACGCGAAGCAGAACATGAACGAAGAAACCAAACCGACCCCGCTCGACGAGAAGATCAAACAGCTGCTCACCGAGTGCCGCATTGTGCTGCCCGGCACGCAGGCGTTCCTCGGGTTTCAGCTCAGCGCGTTCCTCACTGAGGCCTTCGGCAAACTCTCGCGCCCCGATCAACTCACGCATCTCGCCGCGCTCATCCTGGTCGCGATCAGCGGCATCCTGCTCATGACCGCGCCGGCCTATCACCGCATCGCGGAAGAGGGACAGATGACCCGCCATTTTCTTCGTCTCGGAAGCCGACTACTGCTCGCCGCCATGATCCCGCTCGCGCTCGGGATCTCGCTCGATTTCTACGTCGTCATCAGCAAGGTCACCGCGCAACCGGTGCTCGCTTTTGTCTGTGCGGCGCTCGCGTGCGCGACGTTCGCCGGCTTCTGGTTTGTCTTCCCGCTGCTCCGTCGCGGGGAATCTTCCGGCCGGCGCACCTCCGAACAGGCAGTCGCGCACGCGTCATAAGGCGCGAGTCAATTGACGCGGCGAACCGGGGCGGAGAAATTCTCGCGTCACCAGTCAACGTCTCGTGAAATTCGCTCTCATCGCTGCTTCACTCGCTCGCGCCTTCAACATCTCCGCCGCCGACGCGCCCCGGACGATCGCTGAGTATCCTGAAGCGCGGGAGTTCCTGCGCTGCTCAACCACGCTGCAATTCTACCGCGGCGTTCTGCACGCACCGATCGATGGCTGGGCCACGGTCCGCGGCGATCTCGCGGGCGATCGGCTCCTCGCTCCGCGCGTCGTTCGTTCCGATACAAATCGCGTCTTCGCGCGCGAGCATCGCGGCCCGCGTTCGTATGCGTTCTTCGAGCAGGAACGGGGCGTGCCGCCGCGCTATCGCGGAACCGCGGTGCCGATGCAGCCAGGGCCTCGTTCGCATGGGAGACCCGCGCTGATCTAATGCCTGACGCGATCACTACTCGCGAATTCGTGATCGAGGATTTCGACGCCGCGTGCCTGCTTTGGAACGAAGTCGAAGGGGTCGAAATTTGCGAAGGTGATTCGCGCGAAGAAGTCGCCGCTTTCCTGAGCCGCAATCCCGGCCTCAGCCGCATCGCCGAATCGCACAGCGACATCGCCGGCGCGGTGTTATGCGGGCACGATGGACGTCGCGGGTTCATCTATCACCTGGCGGTCGCATCAGCGTTTCGCGGCACCGGCGTCGGCAAATTACTCATCGGCGATTGCCTGCGCGGTCTGCGGGGAGCCGGCATTCAACGCGCAATCATTCTCGTCGCACGCGATAACTCGTTAGGCCATCGGTTCTGGCTGCGCGCCGGCTTTGAAGACCTGGACGCGCTCGCCATGGCTTGCGACGTCTGATTCGTGAGCGACCGGGCGCCGGGACTTTCCGCTTGGCGCAACGGTGCAGATCGCTTCAGTTGAAATCATGCAACGAAACATCTCCTTGTTTGCCCTAACGCTCCTCGCCGCCGCCACCACCTTGATGGCGCAGGAAAAGCAGCGCGTCAGCCCGCACGAAACCGTAAACGCAAAGGTCGACGGCAACGAAATGACCGTCGTCTACGGCCGACCTTACACGAAGGACCCGAAGAGCGGTGAGGCCCGCAAGGTCTGGGGAACGCTTGTGCCTTACGGCAAAGTCTGGCGAATGGGCGCGGACGAAGCGACCCTCCTGACGACGAAGGAAGCAATCCAGATGGGCGGGAAGACAATCCCGGCCGGCACCTACTCGCTCTACATGCTGCCGGAGGAGAGCGGCGCGAAATTAATCGTGAACAAGCAGACCGGTCAGTGGGGCACGAAGTACGACGAGAGCCAGGATCTGGCGCGGGTTGATTTGCAGAAGACGAATGCCGACCAGGCGGCCGATCAGTTCACGATCGCGATTGATGACACGAAAGAGGGCGGCGTCCTGAAGATGAGCTGGGAAAAGACGCAGTACTCCGCGCCTTTCACGGTCTCGAAGTAGGCGGCGAGATGCGCCGCGCCTAACGAATCAGTCCGCACACTCGGACAGGATGTTGAGATCATCCAAGGCAGCAATGATCTCGCATCCGGTCACGAGTTGCTCGAGATGATCGAGCGCTTTGATGGAGTCGTCCTGAAGAAGACGGGCCCAAAATCCGGCGCTTTGTTCGACCGCAGTTGCGGGAGTGGCGAGTAGCGTTTTCACGCCCGCTCGCTTTAGCAACGGTTGTGCCAGCCGTTGCGCGCGGCCGAAATGCGCATGCGCAAATTTCCGCGAGGCGGGCAAGCCGCGCCGGAGTCTTGGCGAAGGCGGGTGGCCAACGGGACTCGAACCCGCAACAGCCAGAATCACAATCTGGAGCTCTACCATTGAGCTATGGCCACCAACGAGAGCGAGATTCTAGATTTGCGAGGCGCGAATGCAAAGGCAAAGGCCGCAGTGGCACGGCGCGCGCTTAGTCTGCACGCGTGCGCCGCAGAGCGGCGTTGCAACCTCACAGTCGTTCTCTATGGTGCGCCTCTCCTACGCATGAAGAAAATCGGTTTGGTCATTCTCACCGGTTTCTCCTTCCTCTTTGCGCCAGTCCTGCTCTGGGCTCAATCCGATGATCCCAGTGAAGTCTTTCTGAAGGCTTACATGACTTCGCAACAGGGCGAGAAACTGGAACACGACAGCCAGTTCAAGCCGGCCATGGAGAAATTCCGCGCGGCCGGCGCGATGCTTGATGGGCTGCGGAAATCGCACGCGGAATGGCAGCCGGCGATCGTGGAATATCGCGCGCGAAAGATCGGCGAAAGCATTCTGCGCGTGCAGGGAAAAATCGGCACGCAGGCCGACCTCGCCGCGACGTCTGAACCGCCGGCGACCAGCTCACCTGTTTTGCCGCAGAACGCCGGACCCGCGGAGCCGAGCGTAGAAATAGGGTCGTCGCGCGAGGCGCGTTTGCCTGTTC
>JALZAD010000184.1 GCA_030948555.1 Verrucomicrobiota bacterium
CCGCCAAAGTTCGCGAGGCAGGATCAGCCGCTTCACACGATCGCGATGCGGCCACCAGCGATCCCAAAGTCCGCGCACGTAGCCCCGTGTTTCTTCCTGATAGATCGAGAGATCCGCTGCATCGAGAAAACCAGCGAGGCCGAAGAGAATCGCCTCCGCGTCCACGGCTTCGGCGCGAATCGCACTGAGCGGAAAACGTTGCGCGAGCAACGTGAACGGCAGCTTGTTTTGCTTGTATCCGAGCGCGCTCGCCAGCTCTTCAAAGACCGCTTCATCAGCGCCGCGCGTTTCGCTGCGAGTACGCAGACGCGCAGCTTTTCGTTGCAGACGGAAGCGCGAAGCCGCTTCGAGAATGCTGCGCACCCGCTCTTCGGGAAGACCTTCGAGCGGCGCCTGACAACGTCCCGGTCGGGCGAGCGGCACGTTGGCCGAGAACGCGTCCGACAGCGTCGCGGGATCGACGCGCACCTGTAGCACATTGCGATGAAGAAGCGTGCGCGTGAAGAAGGTCGGCTCCGTCGCTTGCACGAACACGTGCAGCACGGTGTCTTCGAACGCCGGGTTCGTCGCATGACCGTGCGCTTCCCAGTTCCGATCCGCGACATCGAACTCAACGCTGCCGCCGATCGCCTCACCGCCGTCGATGCGAATGGCCGCGCTGTGAAAATCCGGGCCTGGCTCACGATTCCAAGCCCCGAACTGCACGATCTCGACATCCTTTCCGCAGACGGAACGGAAACGCCGGCCGAAATCTCCCGCGAACCAGCGCGCTTGCAGGTCAAGTTCGTTCGGCGTGCGCGTTGCAACGAAGAGCGCGCGATCGTGAACGCAGGCGCGTGCGCGCAGCTCGGCGTAGCGCTCCGCCGTCGGCATTACTTCATCGCCCGGTCTAACGAGCTGCGATCATCGAGCAGAATCCATTCGACAATCGAAACGGGCAGGCTGCCGTTCTTGATCAGGTCGTCGTGAAATTGTCCAAGGCGGAAGTTGTCGCCCGTCTTCGCGCGATACCGCCCGAGCAGATTCATGATCTGCCACTTGCCCGTAATGTAGCCGATCTTTTGCGTAGGCTCGGAAGCGGCTCCGGCTGCTTCCCCCTCACCCGCTTCGCGGTCGAGTCCGCCACCTTCCATGAAGTAGTTAACGGCTTGCTCGAAACTCCAGCGGCCCGTGTGCAGGTTCACATCCACGCCGATCCGCGCCGAACGATAGCGCGACAACCGCAGGATCTGTCCCTGCGCCGCGGAGTTCTCGGGATAAAGCCCGGTCCGCATCAACATCTCCTCCGTGTAGAGCGCCCAGCCTTCGGCGAACGTGTTGTCGTAATGCTGTCGCCTGATCTCGTCAGGCACATGGTTCGCGATCGAGATCTGCAGGAAGTGACCGGGAATTCCTTCGTGTCCAAGGATCGGTCGCGGGTCTTCGATCGCCGCGCGGATATAGAAGTTCTTCGACTGCGGATCGTAGGTCGGAATGAAGTAGAACCCGGTGGGATCTTTGTCGTAGACCCCGGGCGCATTCATGAATCCGCCCGGGCTGGTCGGCTTAAACGCTTCCGGTAACTGCCGAATCTGAAATGCCCCGAGATACTCCGGGATCGTGATCAGCTTTCGGTCTTTTAGAAACGCGATCATCTCCGCCTCGCGGCTTTCGTACGCTTTCAGGAATGAATCCTGATCGGGCGGGATGTTCGCACTGCGCGACGGATCGGGATCCGCCAGCTTTGGATCGGAAAGCAGCGCCTCCAGTGCGCGGTAGCGCGCCAGCTCGACGCGACCAATCATCTCCACCTCACTCGCGCTCAACGGCAGTACAAGGATGTTCTTGAGGTAGTAGTTGTAATTAGCTTCACCCATCGGCGCGAAGTCCGGCAGCGACGGCATTCGTTTCTCAAGCTCGTCCGCGAAGCTGTGCGACGCAGCCAGTGCGGCGTCGCGCGCTTTCATCAGTTCGTCGTGTTCGTCCGGCGCGAGATCGACATCGAGCGCCATCAAACTTCCGGTGAGCAACGGATCGATCGAACGCGCAGATTCCGCGGCTAGTCGCGCATAGAGTTTTACCGGCGCCTGCAAGTTGGTTAGCCCTTGCCTCAAGATCGCCGGCATCTGCTTCAGCCGCGCCGTTGCAGCGACCGCACGCTTCTGCCGCGTGTCGTAATCCTTCTTCAGCAGCGAGAAGATCCCGTTCGCGCATTCGCCTGAGTAAACCTGCGGGTTCTTCTGCGTGGACTTCTGCACGCGGTCATCGAACTCCACCCGCTCGAGCTGCGAACGGAAAAGAATCCAGTCGATCTGGTCATCCTTCGACCACGACTCGGTCTTCATTGCGCGCACCTTCTCGAGCAGATCGCGCACATGCTGCGCGCGCTCCGCGATCTTCGCAGGCGAATAATCGGTCAACCGATCGTCCCAGGTATGCAGGCCAGAGTCGCTGCTCTGGACCGGATAGTTCTCGTTCCGCCAGGCGTAATACTCGTCCGCCATCTTGCGCAAACCCGCGGCCGAGTCACCACTCGTTAGGCTCGGCGGAGTCGCTTTCGTGACGAGCGCCTTACTCGAAAGATCCGGCGGGCTTTCCTGCACCCGCTGGGCGTGTGCAGCGTGCCAGACAAAACACGGAAGGATGGCGGCAAAGGCAACGGTTGCTCTCACGCCCGGCATCCTATTCGCGCGATCCAAAGGCGGAAGCGCAAAAGAAAACCGCGAGCGGCTTTCGCACGCTCGCGGTCTCAATTAGCAATCTGCTTTGGCTTAACTCAGCGCCGGCATCCGGGTGCCGTTCGTGTGCCCGTTGCTGCCGTTCCGTTCCACTGGAACGACGACCGCCTCGGTCACCACCGGCTCGGAAGCTCGCGCAGCCGTTGCGGCCAGCGGCATGGTGAATTTGATCGGCTCACTCGCCACGCTTTGCAGGCCGCCATTCACCGCTTGCACGATGATCTGGATCGTCCTGCCCGGCGTTACGCCGCTCACGTTCGCCATCGGTTCCGTCGAGCGCTCCAGCAGTCGGTAGTCTGTCTCGACGCCCGGGAATAGCGCGCGCCAGCGGTAGCGCGTCGCCAGCGCTGTCGCATCGCAGCTCAGCATCACGTTGCCGCTCTCGTCGGTGTGCGCCGTTACGTTCACCGGTTGTCCCGGCGTTGTGTCCGTCGCCTGCATCTGGAGGCCAAAGGTCAGCCAGCGCGGGTCGTTATCTTCCACAGCATCACCCTTCGACTTCGGGACGACATCGGTTGCGATCACCGCCTGCTGTGCGGTCAGCGTGGTGTTACGCAAACAGGACATGTCATCCGCTGTGAAACCCATCGAACCGACTTCGCAGCTCGGATTTGCAGTTAAGAGCTGCATGGCCAGTCCTTGCTGCGCTTCCGCCCGGCGCGGCACTGAGGTTGTCGCATCCGTGAAGCCAGCCTGCGCCCACATCGTGGACCAGCGGCTGCCGAACTTACCGGCCATGATGTTGCGTCTGGTTAGCTCTGTAGCCGTCGGTCAGAGACTCCGTATCGTCACGCCTGAAGAAGTTGAGACAGATAACCCGCGCTGCCCATGTGCAGGCGCTCTGTGATCCACGCGCGAGTCATCGGCGTTCGCTCGCGCACTTGCCGCGCGATTTCGACCTTCACCGGGTCGCCTTTGGGCGCGGCCTGCAGCTCAGCTGTCCTCCACCCGACCGCTTGGAGACAATCGTGCAGCAACCGTTCGGCGACGACTTCATCCAACTCCCGTTCGTCTCTGCGGCGCGTCGTCTGTCTTCTTCCTTCGGGAGTTAACTTGTCTGTCAGCCAGTCGACAAAATTTTCTCCGCCAAAGCGCCAGCCGCGGCGCAAAGACCGGTGTTCCTCTGCTTCCAGTGCCGCTGCCTCAATACGCCGCGCCAGCTCGCGCCGGCTCGCCGCTGTGTCCTTCCCCAAGCCATGCTCGCCGAGAAGTCGATCGACGCGCAGCCAACTCGGGCGCAAGCGCGGCTGCAAATAGGCGCCATAGCTGCTCCAGACGTAACTCTCGAGCTGCGCTCCACCTCCGATCAGACCCGCCCGGCGCGGATTCAGATGCACGTAATCACAGGCGCAGCGCAGGTAACCCGGGCTGCGCTCATCAATCACCTGCGACTTGTAACGCCCGCCAAATACGTGCTCCTCTGCCGATGGCGTCGATTGAACCCCTGTGTATACGTGCCAAGTAACCAACGCATCCCGCGCGCGAGATTGGCTTGCGGCGTCTCAATCACCGCATGCCAGTGATTACTCATCAGACAATAGGCGTGCACCTCCCAGCCCGTCTTGCAGCAGACCCGGCCAAGCAAGCGGAGGAAGTTCTCCCGGTCTACTCCGTCATGAAAGATGTCTTCCCGCCGATCGCCCCTGCTCATGACATGATAGCGCGCGCCAGGGTACTCCAGTCGCAAGGGCCGTGGCATACGGCTTTCTACTTAATCCCGTGCAATCCAGTCAAGAATCGACATTCTTAAGCTCCGACCCCTTTTGCTC
>JALZAD010000217.1 GCA_030948555.1 Verrucomicrobiota bacterium
GACCGAGACTGCGCCGATGATCCGCCGTGAAATGGCGGACGACGGCATCTGCATCCTGAGCTTCGATCGCCCGAATTCCGGCGCGAATATTTTCGACGCGGCGGCGATGAACGCGTTGCGCGAGCAGCTCGATGCGATCGAGAACGACAGCTCGATCAAAGGCGTGATCGTGACCTCGGCGAAGAAGTCGATCTTCATCGCGGGCGCGGATTTGCAGACCCTCCTGCGACAGGCGCAAAAGGGCGAGCTGCGCGCGTTCATTGCCGACGGGCAGAAGGTTTTCAATCGGCTCGCCGCGCTCAAAGTGCCGACCGTCGCGGCGATTCATGGCGCGTGCGCGGGCGGTGGTTACGAGGTGACACTCGCGTGTGATTACCGCATTGCGTCGAATGATCCCGCAACGCGGATCGGCCTTCCGGAAACCACGCTCGGGCTCGTGCCGGCGTGGGGTGGGGCGACGCGTTTGCCACGCCTGATCGGACTCGAAGCGGCTTCGCAAGTGATTCTGAAAGGCAAGCTGCACCCCGCGGAGGACGCGCTGCGGATCGGACTCGTTGACGAAGTTGTTCCGCGCGAACAACTGCTCGATGCCGCGCGGAGAAAGCTTTCGTTAGGCAAACGTTCGAAGCCATCGCCGCCGCACATCGAAGCGCAGGTGAAACTGCCGCAGGAATCGCACAACCAGGCGCCGCGGCGCGCACTCGACATCATGATGCGCGGGTTGCAGGGCTCGGTCGACGACTCGTTAGCCATGGAGATCGACGCGATCGTCGAGCTCGGCGAAAGCGAGCCAACGCAGAACCTGATTCGTAATTTCTTCCTGGGCGACAAGTTCAAGAAGGGCAGTTCGAAATCCGCGGTCGAAAAGGTCGCGCATGCCGCGGTCATCGGCGCGGGCGTGATGGGCAGCGGCATCGCGCAATGGCTCAGCTCGCGCGGTGTGTCGGTTATCTTGCGTGACGTCAGTGCGGAGCAGATCGACCGCGGCATCTCGAACATCGAGAAAACTTATGGCGACGCGGTGAAGCGTGGGTTGATGAGCGAAGAGAAGGCGACGGAAGGCCGCGCGCGCATCGTTGCTTCGACCGCGAAGGATTACTTGCGCGACGTGCAGATCGCCGTCGAAGCGGCGTCCGAGAAGCTGGAGATCAAGAAGCAGATTTTTGCGAATCTCGGTGAACAGACGGGCGAGCACTCCATCCTCGCAACGAACACATCGGCGCTTCCGATCAGCGAGCTCGCTGCGACGACCAAGACGCCGGAACGCGTGGTTGGTCTGCACTTTTTCAACCCCGTCAGCCGGATGAAATTGGTTGAGGTCGTGGTCGGTAAACAAACCTCCGCTGAGACGACCGAGCGTGCGCTCGCCTTCACGCGTCAGGTCGCGAAACTGCCAGTGCTCGTGCAGGACAGCCCGGGCTTTTTAGTCAATCGCGTGCTCTTCCCGTACCTGCTCGATGCAGCGGAGATGTTCGAGCTCGGCGGTGATGCGAAGCAGATTGATGACGCGCTCGTCGCCTGGGGAATGCCGATGGGTCCGCTGCGTTTGATCGACGAGATCGGCGTCGACATCACGGTCGATATTGCCGACACGCTGGAGAAGGCATTTGGCCGACGCAATCACGCGGCCTCCGTCCTTCTCTGGCTGCGCGACGGGAAAATGCTCGGCCGCAAAACCGGCAGCGGATTCTACCAATACGAAGGCAAGTCGCAGACGCCTAACGAGTCGGTTGTAGCGTGGCGTTCGAAGATGCACGGCGCTGTGGAAGGCGCAGACCTCAGGCCGAACCTCCCAACTAGTGCGGACGAGATCGCAAACCGTTTGATCTTCCTCATGGTGAACGAAGCCGCGCGCTGCCTCGAAGAGAAAGTCGTCAGCACGGCCGAAGACGCCGATTTTGGAATGATGATGGGCACCGGGTTCGCGCCATTCCGCGGCGGGCCGCTGCGCTTTGCTGATCACTACGGATTGAAAAAACTCGTCGAGGAGATGGATGCGCTGACAAAGAGCGCCGGCGAGAAGTTTGCCCCTTGTAATTTGCTGCGCGAGCACGCGCAGAACGGAACCAAATTCTATGAAGACACCGCTCGAAGCGCCGCCTGAACAAATTAAAGCCGAGACGACCGCGAAGCCGGAGAAATCCACCGCGTCAGTGATCGACACATCGAAGATGTCGGCGGGTAAAGCCGCCGCGCTGGAGCTGGCGGAAGGCGCACGCGATCCGCTCGATGAACGGGGCAGCTTCGCGAGCAATCTCTTCATCGGGAAGTTCGGCTTTGATCGCATCTTTCCGTGGCCAGAGCAGAGCGCCGACGACAAAGCCGCGGGCGAAGAATTCCTCGCGCAGCTCAAGCAGTATCTGCACGACAATGTCGACGGCGATGAGATCGATCGCACGGGCGAGATCCCGCAGAAGAATATCGATGAGCTGTTCGCGCTCGGTGCCTTCGCGATCAAAGTGCCGAAGCAGTATGGCGGCCTCGGTTTGTCGCAGGTGAATTACGGCCGCGCCGCGATGCTGCTCGGAAGTTGGGATGCGAATCTGACCGCGCTCGTCTCTGCGCACCAGTCGATTGGTGTTCCGCAGCCGCTCCTGTTGTTCGGCACCGAAGAGCAGCGCGCGAAGTATCTGCCGCGTGTTTCACGCCATGAGATTTCGGCGTTCGCGCTCACAGAAATGAACGCCGGGTCTGATCCCGCGAACATGAGCCTCAAAGCCGAGCTGTCGGAAGATGGCACTGCGTGGGTGCTGAACGGCGAGAAGCTCTGGTGCACGAATCTGATTAAAGCGGGCGTGCTCGTGGTGATGGCGCGCACGCCACCGAAAGTCGTGAACGGGAAAGAGCGGAAGCAGATCAGCGCGTTCATCGTCGACGTCGATTATCCCGGCGTGGAGATCACGTATCGCTGCCACTTCATGGGCCTGCGCGCGCTCTACAACGGCATCGTGAGATTCACGAATGTGCGTGTCCCGCGCGAGAACCTGATCGCCAAGGAAGGCCAGGGGTTGAAGGTCGCCCTAACGACTCTGAACACCGGGCGCCTAACGATCCCGGCCGCATGCGTCGGTTTGTCGAAACGCTTGGTCGAAATCTGCCGGAAGTGGGCCAGCGAACGCGTGCAGTGGGGCGCTCCGATCGGGCAGCACTCGGCGATCGCGGGCAAGGTCGCGGACATGGCGGCGAACACCTTCGCGATGGAGGCGATGACGTTCCTGACCTCCGCGTTGGTCGACAAAAAAGCGGGCGATCTCCGCATCGAAACTGCGATGTGCAAAATGTGGGCAACGGAAGCGACCTGGCGCATCGCAGACGACGCGATGCAGGTTCGCGGCGGGCGTGGTTACGAGACCGCGCAATCTCTCGCCGGTCGTGGCGAGGCCGCGATCCCGGTGGAGCGCTTCCTGCGTGACTGCCGCATCAACACCATCTTCGAAGGCTCGAGCGAAATCATGCGCCTCCTCATCGCGCGCGACGCCCTTGATCCGCATCTGAAGGTCGGCGGCGCGGTCTTCAACACGCAGCTGCCGATGAGCACGCGCATGAAGTCGATGTTCGGTTCCGGCTCGTTCTATTCGCGGTGGTATCCGCGGCAATACACAAGGGCGAACGCCGGCGACTTGAGCAAGCTGCACGGCGATCTCCGGCCGCACATGCAGTACGGCGCCGCGACCGCAAAGAAACTCGCGCGCGGTTTATTCCACGCCATGATGCGCTTCGGTCCGAAGCTCGATAGCCAGCAGCTTTTGCTTTCGCGGTTCGTCGGAGTCGCGACAGAACTCTTCGCAATGAGTGCGACCTGCTCCTACGCGCAGCATCTGATCAACAACGGCAAACCAGCCGATGAGATTCTTTCGCTCGCGAATTACTTCTGCGAATCAGCCAAGGGGCGCATTGATCAACACTTCGCCGGCACGACGAAGAACACGGACCAGCGCGGCTATGCACTCACGCAGGAGATGATGGGCGGCAAACACGAGCTGCTGCGCACCGGCATCGTCTAGTGCTGTAGCGTGCGCTGTCTCCGGCGCACAACGGCGTGCCGTGGCCCGCGCAAAAAGTCCGCTGAGGACAGCGGACGCTACAGCACCGAGGCGGTGCTCCGGTTGACCAACCAGAGCCGCTCACCTACGATCAACGGATGAGTATGCCGCCCGTGCTCACGGAGTCGGCCCGCACTTCCCAGCGGAGCCCGTCTGTCTCGAGCAAACCCCTTCACCCGAACGCAAACCACTCAGCTGCTGATGCGCTGAAGAGCCTGGAGAAGCACATCCTGATGGATGGCTTCCGGATCGTCTTCGATCTCGAGCGCAGCCGCGGTTCCTACATTTTCGATGCGGCTCATGACAAGCAGCTGATCGATTTCTACGGGTTCTTCGGCTCGGTCCCGGTCGGATATAATCATCCGCACTTTGAGCAACCCGATGTCCAGGAGGAGTTGCTCGCCGCGGCGAAGACGAAGATCGCGAACTCCGATGTCTACTCGGAGCAATACGCCGAGTTCGTCGAGACGCTGACCCGGGTGGCCGGGCTGCCGCCGTTGAATCGCTACCTCTTCATCGAAGGCGGCGCGCTCGCGATCGAGAACTGCCTGAAGGCGGCGATGGATTGGAAGGTGCGCAAGAACATGGCGGCCGGTCGTGGTGAGCGCGGGACGGAGATCATGCATTTCCGGCACGCCTTCCACGGGCGCAGCGGTTACACCATGAGCCTGACGAACACCGATCCGAAGAAGACGGACCTGTTCGCGAAATTCAATTGGCCGCGCGTCTCCTGTCCGTCGATCGACTACTCGTTAGGCGACGGGGAGCGCGAGCGCGATGTGATCGAGCGTGAGCAGAAATGCGAAGCGGAAATCCGCCAGTTCATCGCGGAGCGCGGGGTCGATATCGCGGCCATCATCCTCGAGCCGATCCAGGGCGAAGGCGGCGATAATCATTTCCGCGCGGAGTGGTTGCGGAAGCTGCGCGAGATCTGCGACGAAAACGAGATGCTCCTCATCTTCGATGAAGTGCAGACTGGTCTCGCGACCACGGGGAAAATGTGGTGCTCGCAACATTTCGGCGTCCTGCCTGACCTGATGGCGTTCGGCAAAAAGGTGCAGGTCTGCGGCGTGATGGCCGGGCCGCGTCTCGACGAAGTCGAGGACAACGCCTTCCGCATGCCGAGCCGTTTGAATTCCACCTGGGGCGGCAACTTCACCGACATGGTACGTTCGAAGCATTTCCTGCGCATCATTGAGGAAGAGAACCTGGTCGAGAACGCGCGGGTCATGGGCGAGCGCATCGTCACTGGTTTGCGTGCGCTCGCGCAGGAATGTCCGATGATCACCGCAGTGCGCGGGCGCGGTCTTTTCATCGCCTTCGATCTGCCGGATGCGCAGATGCGCGACATGGTCTGGAAGGAACTCTACGATCGCGGACTGCTCGTTTTGAAATCAGGCGAACGCGCGATTCGTTTCCGGCCCGCGCTCGATCTCACCGCGGAGGTGGTCGACGAAGCGATGCTGATCCTGCGCGAGGGATGCCAGCGTCTTTGCCGCTGACCGGCGTTGAACATCCAGAGTCTGCACATCGGGATGAAGGTGCGCCACCCGCGCTATGGCGTGGGTGTGGTGCGTGCGTTGACCGAGCACACTGCGGAGATCGGGTTCGATGATGCACCGCGAACCGTCGCGCCAAACTCAAGCGACCTGACCTCCGCCGAACCGACGGCGACGTTAAGCGAGCAGCAGATTCCGCTCGAGAGCCTGATCCGTCAGACGGCGGAAAGCGTGGTCGAAGCGCTCGGACTGCAGAAGGATGACACGATCGTCGAAGGTCTGGCGAACCGCTGGCAAAGCGGCACGCTGGTCATGAAGTCGGCGGACAGCTCGTTGCAGCCGAAAGACGTCCCGCTCGAGACGTTCTTCCACAAGATCGTCATGATCCGAAATAACCTGCGCGTCCTCGAGCAGAAGGTAAACGCGAGCGACAAGCTCAGTGACGCGGACAAGTTCGACCTGCAGCAATACATCACGCGCTGCTACGGCTCGCTCACCACCTTCAACATCCTCTTCAAGAACAAAGAGGATCAGTTCTCGACGAGCAGCTGATTCTGTAAGCGTGTCATCCCGAGCCGCGCAGACGGCGAGGAACCTCGCACAGGGTGCTTGGCGGACGCGGATTAATCGATGACCCAAGCACCCTGTGTGAGGTCCTTCGGCGCGCTTCGCCAGCCTCAGGATGACATGCTTGCCGTGTCGCTCGTTAGGCGACGACGACCGTCTTGATGTTGACGAACTCGCGGATGCCTTCCGCGCTCAATTCGCGGCCGTAGCCTGAGCGCTTCACGCCGCCGAATGGCAGGCGCGGATCGGACGCGACCATGCCGTTGATGAAGACCATTCCGGCTTCGAGCTCGCGCGCGAAGAGCTCCTGCTCCGCGGTGTCGTTCGTCCAGGCATTCGCACCGAGACCGAAGGGCGAATCATTCGCGATCGCGATGGCCTCCGCCGCAGTGCGCGCGCGGAAGAACGAGGCGACTGGGCCGAAGGTTTCCTCGCGCGCGGCGGGCGAATCAGGCGGCACATCGACCAGCACCGTCGGCGCGTAATAGAACCCCGGCTCATCCACGATCCGGCCGCCTAACAAGAGCTTCGCTCCCGCCTCGATCGTCTTCTGCACCTGCTCGTGCACACCATCACGGATCCGCTCGGTTGCGAGAGGGCCGATGTCAGTTTCCTCATCGAGCGGATCGCCGACCCGCAGGGTGTGCATCCTGGCCACGAACTGCTCGACGTAACGACCGTAGATCGCCTCGCTGACGATGAAGCGCTTGGCCGCAATGCACGATTGCCCCGCGTTCACGGTGCGAGATTTCACACCAATCGCGCTCGCGTCCTCGAGATTCGCGCTGGACATGACGATGAACGGATCGCTCCCGCCAAGTTCGAGCACGCTCTTTTTGATCAAGCGCGCGGCGCGGCTCGCGACCTCTGCGCCGGCGCGTTCGCTTCCCGTCAACGTGACCGCTTTGACTCGCTCGTCTTCGATCACGCGCGCGACGTCCTCGGTTTCGATGAGCAAGGTCTGGAACGCGCCTTTTATGAAGCCGGCGCGGTGGAGAATCTGTTCAATCGCGAGCGCGCACTGCGGCACATTCGCGGCGTGCTTGAGCAGGCCAACATTGCCCGCCATGAGCGCTGGTGCGGCGAAACGGAAGACCTGCCAGAAAGGGAAATTCCAAGGCATGATGGCGAGCACCGGGCCGATCGGATCGAAGCACACGTAGCTGCGCGTGGCGTCGCTTTTGATCTCGTTAGGCGCGAGAAGTTTCTCCGCGTTCTCCGCGTAGTAACGGCAGGCGCTCGCGCACTTCACCACCTCGTCACGCGCTGCGCGGATCGGCTTGCCCATCTCGAGCGTGATCGTGCGCGCGAGATCCTGTGCTTCATTTTCGAGAATGTCCGCCGCCGATTGCAGTAAAGCAGCGCGCTCGGCGAAGCTGGTTTGGCGATGTCTTCTGAAGGCTGCGGCCGCACGTTGCAGTCGCTGCTCAATCTCCTCGGGCTCTAACGAGTCAAAGACACGGAGGGTTTCACCGGTGGCGGGATTGACGGACGCGATCGCCATCCTTCTCTATATGCGCAGCCCTTTCGGAATCAAAAACCGATCGAGAATGTCGAAGGCCCATTGCACGAGCAACGCGAGCAAAGCGGCGGGGATCGCACCCTCCAGGATCGTGCGATGATCGTTCAGGTTCAGTCCGCTGAGGATCGGCTCGCCCAATCCGCCGGCGCCGATCAGAGCTGCGAGTGTCGCGGTTCCGATGTTGATGACGGCGCTCGTCTTGATGCCGGCCAGGATGGTGCGTGACGCGATCGGCAGATGAATTTTCCAAAGCTGCGTGCGCGGGCTGAGACCGAGCGCGATGGCCGATTCGCGGATCGAGGGCGCGATGTTTTGCAAGCCGGTAGCGGTGTTTCGCACGATCGGCAGGAGACTGTAAAGGAACAGCGCCGCGATCGCGGTGCGCACGCTGATGCCGAAGAACGGCAGCGGGATTAGCAACGCGAGCAGGGCGAGAGACGGGATCGTTTGCACGGTGCTACTGAACCCGAGAATCGTGTGGCCTAACCAGCCGCCGCGACTCGCGACAATCCCGAGCGGAATGCCGACACAGACTGCGAGGAGGAGCGACAAACCTGCGAGCTCAAGATGGCGCGTCGTCCAGCGCGTGAGATTACGCGCGAACGAATTGCTGCCCGCGGGATCGGCCTTGCCGAAGAACAAACTCGCGGCGTGCGCATAGTTCTTAGTCCGCTCGGCGTCGGCATTCAGCTGCGTCATCCGCGCGTTATCGATCGAATGCTCAAGCCGTTGAAGCGCAGCGATTGCAGCCGCGGGTGCGTCGAGCCGATAAAGGAACACGGCTTTGTATTGCGGGAAAAACTGCACGTCGTCCTCAAGCACGACGAGGTCGTAGTCGGCAATCTTCGCGTCGGTGGAGTAGGCGTCTTTCACATCGGCGTCGCCGTTGCGCAACGCGTCGTAGCCGATCGCGTGATCGATCCCGCGCACGTTGACGGAGGACAATCCGTAACGCTCCGCCAGAGGCCGCCAGCCATCGCGCCGGTCGATGAACTCGTGCGTGAGCGCGAAGCGAAGGTCGGGATGCGCGCGCAGATCGCTGATCCGTTTGATCTGCTCGCGCTGCGCGAGTTCGCGTTTCATGACGAGGGCATAGGTATTGTTGAACCCGAGCTCGTTCGTCATTCCGACACCGCAGGCGGCGAGCGCGGCGCGCATCTCGTCAGGACTTTGCTGCGTCGGTTGCTTCAGAATTTCTTCCGCAATCGTGCCGGTGTAATCCGCGTAGCACGTAATGGCGCCGGACTTCAGCGCCTGCCAGACGATGATTGTTCCGCCCATGCCCGGGCGAAATTCCACGGGCAGACCGGCGTTCTCGATCGAGCGCTTCGCGATCTCGCCGAGGACGTACGACTCCGTGAACTTCTTCGACCCGACCGTTATCGACTGAGCACAAGAGGAAGAAATTCCGAAGCCGGGAAGCCAGGAAAGGGCGAGAAGAATGGTTGCCAATTCCTGGCTTCGTGGTTTCCGAATTCGTTTCATCTGAAAACAAGCGTGCGCTGAGCGTTGATGAAGTCGGTCACGAATGCTTCCGCGGGATTTTGCTGAAGGCCGCGCAGCGTTCCTGTCTGCACGATGCGGCCTTCGTTCATGAGCACGATGGTGTCGCCGAGGTAGGCCGCTTCCGCGAGGTCGTGCGTGACGAGAATCGCTGTCTGACCGAGCCGCGTGAAGATCTCTTTCAAATCACGCTGCAACGATGCGCGCACCAGCGGATCGAGTGCGCCGAGCGGTTCGTCGAGCAACAAGAGCTCGGGCGAAAGCGCGAGTGCACGCATCAAGCTGACCCGCTGACGTTGTCCGCCGGAGAGCTCGCCGGGATAGCGATTGAGCGCGTCGATCGGGAACTGCGTAAGGGCGGAGAGTTCCTCGACGCGCTGCTCCATCTCCGCGGGCGCGCGACGCAGATGACGCGAAAGAAGCTGAACGTTTTCTCGTGCGGTGAGGTGCGGAAAGAGGCCGCCGTCCTGGATGACGTAGCCGACGCGCTGCCGAAATTCCTGCAGGGCATCTGGCCGGAGTGTGTCGCCCTTGAAGTGAATTGTTCCGCCGTCCGGCGTGAGCAGTCCGATGATCAAGCGCAGGAGCGTCGACTTGCCGCAGCCGCTCGGACCGATCAGCACCGCGGTCCGGCCGCGTTCGAAGGAAAGATCAACCGGATGAAGAG
>JALZAD010000357.1 GCA_030948555.1 Verrucomicrobiota bacterium
CTCAAAACCGCCGGCGTCCCGATCTGCAAAGCCGACGCGCCGATGCCGGGGAAGAATTCATCCGCCATTTCGAACATGCTTTCCTTGTGCACGCTCCACCACCCGGCCAGCCCGGCATCGACGCGACCATCCGCGCCGAAATGACGGCGATTGATGTAAAGACCGGCCACGGAACCAGGTCCCGCGTTGAGCCATTTGTAATGCCCCCACCCGGCGAAATCTGCGCCCCATTCGTCCAGCGCGTGAGGCATCACGCCGACGGTGTGCGACATGTCGATGCCGATCACGACGCCGTTCTTGCGCGCCGCGCGGCAGAGCCGCTCGAGGTCGAGCAACTGCCCGGTTGTGTAAACGACGGACGGAAACAGCGCCATCTGCAGCTCGGGATTCGCGAGCGCTTCTTCAATCTTGCCCTCGTCGAGAAAGCGCGAGTTGCCCGCCGGCACGACGACGAGATGCTCGTCCGGATCAAGCCCGCGCAGCCGCAAATGACTGCGCAACGCATAGCGATCCGTGGGGAAACTATGCGCGTCGATCAAGACCTTCGTCCGCGTGTCGTGCGGCTGGTAAAGGGTCGCGAGAAGCTGATGCAGGTTGACCGTCATCGAGTTTGCGATCGCGACTTCGTCCGCTTCCGCGCCGACCAATCTCGCGACCCGCGCAGCCAGCGTTTCCGCCATCGTGAACCACGGAATATCCCCATCGAGCCAACCGCCGATGCCGCCCGTTTTCCACTCTTCCAGGACGCGGGCGAGGCTCTCCTCCGCATCGCGGCAGAGCAGGCCTAACGAGTTGCCATCGAGGTAAATTTTGTCTGCCGGAACGTAGAAGCGCGCACGGAACCGACGCAGCGCATCGGCCTCATCGCGCTGCTCCGCACTCTGACGTGATAATTGCTCGTTCATCGCTCCGGTTCCGTAGCCCGCGCGCGCCGCAGGGTCAAAGAGCAGACGATTGGTTTGACGCTCCCGGCGCGCGAAAATACGCTCGCCCCATGGCCAAGCTCGCTGAACCGCCGCCTGTTCCGGGATCCGAAACGCGCACGCCAGCCGCCGTGTTGCCGCCGATCAACCTAAAGAAGTGGATTGAAGAAAACCGCCACCTCTTCAAGCCGCCGGTGAGCAATCGCTACCTTTACGATGGCCGCGATTTTTTCGTGATGGTTATCGTCGGTCCGAATGCTCGGAACGATTTCCACCTCGTGAATTCGGAGGAGTATTTCTACCAACTCGAAGGCGACATCAAAGTGCGCATCCGCGAAGGCGATCGCATCGTCGATCACCTCGTGCGGGAAGGCGATACCTTCTTCATCCCGCCGAACGTGCCGCATGCACCCGTGCGTCCGCCGGGCACGATCGGTGTTGTGGTCGAGAAGCGCCGTCCTGCGGGCGAGCATGAGCACGTCATCTTCTACTGCGAGCAATGCGAAGCGCTGGTGGAAGACATTGACTTCGATTGCGGCGACATCGTCCAGCATTTCAGCCAGGCCATGCTCGACTTCTGGAACGACGACGCGCGCCGCACCTGCAAACACTGCGGGCACAAAGTGCCGCAGCCCGAGCCGGTCAAGCCGTTCACGGACTGAAGCGGCCGAGGCCAGCAGAATTGTACTTGGGAGATAGCTACTCGCCCTTAGCTGGTGCAATGCAGGAAGACTAAGATGAATGCACTTCGAATTATCTTACTCGGAGCAGCGATGACGTGGTCGATGCCAGTTGTTGCAGAGACGCAGGATGCGGACGCTTCGCTCCGCGCCATCTACACGGAAGAATGGCAGTGGCGGGTCGAGCAGTTTCCTGGATTGGAAGGTCCGACGAAGCCGGTTCCCAATCGCTTGCCGAAGGAAGATTCGGCGACGCAGGAGATGCGCCTCCATCACTGGGAAGACGTGCTGCGGAAGCTGGATGAGATCCCGCGCGCGCAGCTCTCGGTTGAGAAGCAGATTAACTACGATGTGTTTCGGCCGGAGATCGAAAGGTCGATCGCAAACCACGAGTTTCGTGACTACGAGATGCCGGCTAACTCCGACTCCGCTTTCTGGACCGACTTAGGTTATACCGCACGCCGGCCTTTCAAGACGCAGAATGATTACACGAATTGGATCGCACAGCTGCGCGATGTGCCACGCTACTTCGTGGAGCAGATCGTCAACATGAAAGCTGGCATGGTGCGCGACTTCACGCCGCCGCGCGCCACCTTGCAGGGCCGCGAGAAGTCGATCGCCAACATCGCCGAAGGTAAGCCGGAGGATAGCTTACTCTACACTCCGTTTCGTGAGCAGATGGTAGGAGTGCCGCCCGCAGACCAGGAGAAGCTGAGAGCGGAAGCTGCGCAGGTAATTCGCGAGATTGTCCAGCCGGCTTATGCAGATCTGCTGAAGTTCTTCCGCGACGAATACGTGCCGCATACACGCACCACGATCTCAGCCGAAGCGTTGCCGGACGGAAAAGCTTACTACCGGCAGAAGATCCGCGAGTTCACGACACTCGATCTTTCGCCCGAAGAAGTTCACCAGATCGGCTTAGCCGAAGTCGAGAAGCTACACACGCAAATGGTGACGGTGATGCGCGAGACCGGGCTCAAAGGCGACTTCCCCGCCTTCCTTGAGTTCCTGCGCAACGATCCGCAGTTCTATGCTAAGACTCCGCAGGAGCTACTGAACCGCGCGGCGTGGATTGCAAACATCTTTAACGGTAAGTCCTCGCAATACTTCGGCTATCTCCCGCGGATGCGGTTCACCATCAAGCCAGTGCCAGATGATCTAGCGCCCTTCTACACTTCAGGCCGCGGCGGTCCGGGCGTTTACTTGCTCAACACCTACGACCTGCCTCATCGTCCGCTCTACAACCTTCCCGCGCTAACGCTCCACGAGTCCGCGCCGGGTCATGCCTTCCAAGGTCCGATCGCGCTCGAGCATAAGGATCAGCCGGACTTCCGTCAGCACGATTACATCTCTGCGTACGGCGAAGGTTGGGCGCTCTACTGCGAGATGCTGGGCGTCGAGATGGGAATGTATGAAACACCGTACGAACACTTCGGCATGCTGGGTTACCAGATCTGGCGCGCCTGCCGCCTGGTGGTGGAC
>JALZAD010000221.1 GCA_030948555.1 Verrucomicrobiota bacterium
TCTCGTCCACCGCCAGCAGTCCGGGAACGATTTCGAACGCGAGCATCCCGGCCTAACGAGTCTCACGCCGATGGAACGTCGCGTCCTGCGGCTGATCGCTTCCGACCTGAGCAGCAAGGAAATCGCCGCGCAGCTATTCGTCAGTCCACGGACGGTGGAGACGCACCGGCAGAATATTGCGAACAAGCTCGAGTTGCACGGCAGCCTCGCGCTGGTGCGGTTTGCCCTCGCGAACGCCGGAAAGCTTTGAGAGCCGTGCCGGCCATCAGCCCTTAGCGACTTTGTAGCATCCACCAATTACGGAAAGATCGCAGCCGTAGCGGCGACTCCCGATCTTTCTGCCGGTTGGTTGCCGCTTTACTGGCGACGATGTCGTCCGGATGGCACACCGGAAATTTTTCTACGTTTACGTGGCGCCGCCAGGCACCCTCAAAGCGTTCGATTCCGTCCGGGGCGAAAATCAGATCGAGATCACCGTCTTTCAACTGGATGAAATCCCTCCCGCGTTCGATCTCTGCGCTTTGCGATGAGTCAAGCGAGAAGCCGAGTTCTCGCAGCGCTCCGGAATTTTCGCTGTCCGCTCCGGATACCAATGCGCGTCCTGCGTCGTGTCCGGAAATCGAGCAAAGTCGCGCCCGATTTTCGAGGAAAAGATAACGAACACCGTGCTCCGAAAAGCGCTGGCGGATTTGTTCGGCTTGGCAGTATTCAAACGCGCCCATAGCGAAGCCAGTCGGGAAGGTTTCCTCGCGCCAGGCGCAGTATTCCGTGGTCTAATCCCAAGAGCGATAACAGGCGTCATCCAGCACCGGCTTGTAAGTGCGAATGAAGGCGTAGCGCATCCGCGTCGAGTGGCCGCCGCGCCGCAGGTTCGAACTCGTCCTGCCATTCGCGCGGAACTTCCTCTGCTCCCGTGCGTCCTTCTTCCAGCCATGTTGCGGCTACAACTTCCCTGGATCGGCGAGCAACTCTGCCACGCGCTTGAGCAAGCGTCCCGCACCACCTCCATCGAGACTGCGATGATCGAAGCTTAAGGTCAGCTCAGCTTGCGTCTGGGGCACAAATTGCGCCTCTCCGTCGTTCCAGAACGGCGCCTTTTTCCCAGCGCCGAGTCCAAGCATGAGCGTCTGGTCGGGCAAGGGAATAGGCGTGCCCCAGTCGAGTCCGAACGTGCCGAAATTCGAAACCGAAGCGATGCCGCCGGCCGTCATCTCCGCCGTGACGCGGCGACGCCGCGCGAGATCGACCAACTCCGCGTAACGACTCGTTAGGTCGAGGAGCGAAGTTTTGTCCGCGTGCCGAATCACCGGCACCATGATTCCCTCACCTGCCTCGACGGCGAGGCCGATGTCGATGGACTTCGAGCCGATCGCGCGTCCGCCAATCAAACGCGTGGCAGCGGTCGGTTGTTCCGCTAGTGCAAGCGCGAGCGCGCGTAGCGCGTAGAGCGCAGGACCCGGTTTTGGCGCGCGCGTTTTCCGGTCCTTCAGGACCGGATCGAGGCAGACCGACAACCCCACCGTCGCGAGCGGACGCGTCCAACTGCGCCGCATTGCGTCAGCCACGCCGGTGCGAATGGCGCTCGGCTTCTCGGCAGGTTGCGCCTCGATCGAGCGCAGAAAATCCTCGAGGTCTTTTATCGTCACGCGGCCAGCAGCGCCGCTGCCCGCAACGCCCGCAAGATCTGCCTGGGTCAGCTGCAACTCCGCCATCCGCGCACGGACGCGTGGCGAAAGATAACCGGCACCCTTCGCGCTCGCCGGAACGGGCAACCCACCGGTGCGATCGCCCTGTAAATTCGAAACCGACGCGAGGGTTGGTATGTCGTCCGATTCGTCGATCCGGAAATGCGAGCCGCTGCCGTTCTGCGTCGGGGCAGATGCTTCTTCCTGTCGTCCGGGAACCTCTTTGTCGACCGATCCCTGCGGCTGCTCGGGCGCGTTCTTCTGGAAGCGCGCAGCGTCTGCTTCGCTCGCTTCGACATAGCCGAGCACCGCGCCGACGACATAGGTACCCTTCACCTCCGCTTCGATCTTCGCGATCTCGCCGGCGCACGGAGTTGTGACGCCCATGACGGCTTTGTCCGTCTCGACTTCGATAATCTCCTGATCAGCTTTCACGTGATCCCCGGGCTTCACGTGGATCGTCACGATCGTCGCTTCGGCCATTGATTCGCCGAGCTGCGGCATGGTGATTGGAACTTGAGGCATAAAATCAGGATAGATGGACGCGGCGACTGTCATCCTGAGCCGCGCAGACGGCGAAGGATCTCACAAAGGCTCGCGGACGTGCGCGAGATCCTTCGCTACGCTCAGGACGAAACGCTTTGAAAGTCATTCGGCCAAAATCTGCCGCGCCTTGGCTGCAATCGACGACTTGTTAGGCCGATGCTCGGACCAGAGATTTGGGTGGTAAGGAATGGGCGTGTCCTTCGCGTTGACGCGCTGCGGCGCGGCATCGAGCAGGTGGAAACCTTCGGCCGTGACACGCGCAATGACTTCCGCCGTCACACCGCCCCACGGGAATGCTTCGCCGACGCACAGCAGGCGCCCAGTTCTCGCGACGGACGCGAGCACGGTCGCGGTGTCGAGCGGCTTCACACTGCGCAGATCGACCACTTCGATTTCGAATCCGTCCGCGCTGAATTCCTGCGCGACCGCGAGCGCTTCATGCACCATCGCACTGTAGGTCACGATGCTGAGGTCGCATCCCGGCCGGACGATTCGCGCCTTGCCGATGGGCAGGTTCTCGGTCGGGAGCGCGTCAGCCTTGAGGTGGTAATAGAGATACTTGTGTTCGCAGTAGATGACCGGGTCGTCGATCGCGACTGCTTCGATCAGCATCGAGTAGGCGTCTTCGACTGTCGCGGGCGTCACCACCACAAGCCCGGGGTAATGCGCATACAAGCCCTCCATGCTCTGGCTGTGAAAAGGGCCGCTGCCTTTGGTGCCGCCGGAGGGCAGGCGCACCGTGATGGGCACGGGAATATTCGTGCGGTAGTAGTGCGTGCCCGCGTTATTGAGGATCTGGTTCAGCGCGATGCTCGAGAAGTCCGCAAACTGCATTTCGACAATCGGCCGCATTCCTTCGATCGCCGCGCCGATTGCGGTGCCGATCATCGCATCTTCGCTGATCGGCGAGTTCAATACGCGACCGGGGAATTGCTCCGGCAAACCCTTCGTCGCCTTGAAAGCGCCGCCGAATTTCCCGGCGATATCCTGCCCGTAAATGTAAACGCGCTCGTCTTCGCGTAAGACGCGCGCCTGCGCTTCGCGGATCGCTTCGAGATACGTAATGCTCACGAGTATTGGTCCGCCAACTCGGGTTGCGCCATGGCTCGCCAATCATCTTCGCTCGCCTTCGGTGTCGGATCACTTTGCGCAGTATCGACCGCCTCATTCACTTCCGCGGCGATCTCTTCGCGCAACTGCTGCAACTCGTCAGCGCTCATCAAGCCCTGCGCGAGAATCAACTCCTCAGCGACTTTCACCGAATCGCGCGCGTAGCTTTCGCCGCGCATTTCCGGCGGAACGTAGCTCGCGTCATCGTGTTCGCCGTGGCCGGCAAGACGCAGCACCTTTGCGACGACCATCTGCGGCGGTCCGCCGGCCCGCGCTCGTTCGACTGCGCCGCCAATCACCTCGAGACACGCGGTCAGATCCGTTCCGTCGACAGTGTGACCGTCGTATCCATAAGCCGCGGCGCGATCGACCAGATCGCCGCAACCAAACTGGCGGTCGTTAGGCGTCGAGTAGGCGAAGCGGTTGTTCGTCGCGACGAGGACAAACGGCACCTTCTCCACGGCAGCGATGTTGATCCCCTCATGGCTCGCCCCGGT
>JALZAD010000359.1 GCA_030948555.1 Verrucomicrobiota bacterium
TCATGATCGAGTAGGTGGTCGCGAGACCAAGGCCGTTGCCCTTCGCCTTCGTCGTGAAATACGGATCGAAAATGCGCTTCAGGTATTCGTCGGGAATGCCGACGCCCTCGTCGCGGATCGCAACGCGGATGTAATCGCCCGGTAGCAGATCGGGGATGAGCGCGACCGTCGCAGGATCGTACGAAAAATTGTCGCAGGTGACGTGCAACGTGCCGCCGTTCGGCATCGCCTGGTCCGCGTTGACAACGAGGTTTCCGATGACCTGGCTGATCTGTCCCGGATCGACTTCCGCCGGCCAGAGATCCTCGCCGAACACGAACGCACTCCGGCTATGCGTGCCGCGCAGCGAGAAGCTGACGGTATCCTGGATGAGCTTGCCGATCGACGCGGTCTGCTTAATCGGCGCACCACCGCGCGCGAAGGTAAGAAGTTGTTGTGCGAGATCGCGCGCCCGCATCGATGCGTTCTTTGCGTCGTTCAAGCGCGTCGCCATGCCGTTATCCGGCGGGAGAATTAACGTCGCGAGCGAGATGTTTCCGATGATCGCGGTGAGCAGGTTATTGAAGTCGTGCGCGATGCCGCCGGCGAGCAAGCCAAGCTGCTCGAGCGTGTCCGCTTTCCGCTGCTCCGCTTCCATCCGCTGGCGTTCCGTGATGTCTCTGAAGACAAGCACCACACCGGCGACTTCGTTCTTGTTGTCGCGAATGGGGGAGGCGACCTGCTCGATCACATGCTCGGCGCCATCGCGCGACTTTAGGGTCGCGTTCTCTGGTGTCGAAAGCAGGATGGAATGCGCTTCGTTGCGGTAACCGTTCCGCTGCGCACGAGCTTGCGCGCTGAGGTCGATCGCGACGCTGAATACCGACTTTAGCGGCTGGCCAATCGCGTCCTTCGACTCCCAGCCGGTGAGCGTCTCAGCGGCTTTGTTGATCATGATGATCTTGCCCTGGACGTCAGTCGTGATGACGCCGTCGCCGATCGAACGCAACGTCACTGCGAGGTTTTCCTTTTCCGCGTCGATCTCCCGCTCGAAGCGCTTCCGCTCCGTCACGTCGCGGATCATCGCGATGTAGAGCAGCTTGCCGTCGACCACCATTTCGCTGAGGGAAATTTCGCTCGGGAAGGTCGCGTGACGGCGCGTGCGACCAAGCGCGAGAACGGTGCCGCCGGTGCGTTTCGCAAGATCGTTCCACTCGCACGGCGTGGGCTGCGCATCGGCTTCAGACGCGAACGTCTTCGGCACGAGCTTGGTGAATTTGTGGCCCACCATCTCGTTGTTGATGCAGCCGAACATTTTTTCCGCGGCCGGATTCATCGAGCAGATCACGCCCTCGGCGTCGACTGTGATCATGCCGTCGAGAATGTTTTGAATGATCGATTTGATGCGCGCCTCGACGCCTTCGAGTTTCGCGAGCTGGCGTCGCACGAGCACACAGCTGTAGCTGTTTGAACCGAGCAGGAGGATGATGGCGAAGAAGCAAAGCGCGCTGAGCGCGGCCAGCTTCACGATGCGCTGCTGGCTCGCGCCCGCGGCGCGCGCTTCGTAGAGTTCGACCTCGTTCTTTTCAAATGCGGAAATCTTCTCGTGGTTCTCGCGCATCAACGCTTCGCCATTCTCCGGCGTAGCAATCGTGGTGTAATCGCGACCGGCACGACGCGCGTCCATCTCGGGCGCGGCCGAGCCATTCATCCAGCGCTCGACACCGGTGCGGATGTCCTTCAAGGCAGCAGATTGTTCCGGGCTGTTCGCCACCAGCACCGAGAGGTAGCCGTGGTAGCTGGAGAACCAATTCGCCGCGCGCTTGTAGCCGTCGGAGAAATTATTGTCGCCGCTCAGCAGGTAGCCGTCCTTCTCCTTCTGCATCTCGACCACGGAGCGTTCGAGTTTCGGAAGAACGTCGAGAATCTGTGTCGACTGCGCCGCCCATTCCTGGTCGCGCATGCGGCCATTCAGAATGATCTGCTCTTCGTTCTGCAACGCCTGCAGGAGATCACGCGCTTCGTCGAGAGTCGGATTGCCAAGAAGCTGCGCGGTCGTTGCGCCACCGGCTTTTTGCTGCTTCAACGCGATCGTCGGGACGGCGTAGCTTTGCAGCCAGCGTTGCACAATGTCCTGCACTTTCAGGACGCGCTTCCGCTGCGCGGGGCTGTCGACGATCAGATCAGTCAGCTCATCGACGCGGCGCTTCACGCTTTCCCGGGCCTCTTCGAATTCCTGCAGGTAGGACGGCTTCCCGGTTAGGATAAAAG
>JALZAD010000254.1 GCA_030948555.1 Verrucomicrobiota bacterium
CTGGTTTGCTCGGCTCAGAGATCCTGCAGCATCACAGCGGGATCATCGATTTCGGCACGCGCACGCTTTACCTCAAGGCGAAAGCCGGCGGTTAATCAGCACTCGTTAGGCAACCTGCCGCGCTCGCCCATCGCGACGGGCGCGTGGTTACGCGGCGCGAAGAAAGATTACTCCAGGCTAGTCAAGTCTAGTAGGCGAGTAGTAGTGATACTGCCCGCCTGCACTTTGTAGATCTGCGTCCTACTTTACGCGCAGTAACTCTGTCTTTGTGCCGTTTGCGTGGGTCCACGTCATGTGATCGCCTTTAATCTCCACCTGGTGCACAAAGGTTGCGGCGCCGGTCTCGATCTTCAGACGATTGCCATCGCCTAGAGTGTAACGCCCCGGCCTGTCGCCGCCGGTGACACTGCCGTTGCCGCGAAATTCCCAAGTCGTTTCAGAAGCGCCGCCTTCCACGCGCCACTTGCCGATGATCTCTTTCTTCGTTCCCCCACAGGCCTGCAGCGCAATAGCGATGAGGAGGACGAGCGCCAGTCGGAGATTCATAGTTGGTTAGGAGGGGCGGCGATGCTCACCGGGCAAGCGTGGAGGCGGCGTGCCTTTCTTCGCCGGGCCCATCTCCTCTTCCGGCGCGAAACGAAAGGTCGCGGGGTCGATCGGCAGGTTTGGCTTTAGCTCGCGATGCGTCTCTTCCATGAGGTAGCCGTGATAGCTCGCGAGAATCTTGCGCACGAGATGATCGCCTTTGCCGATCCAAAGCTCATAAGGGTCGCTTAGCCACTCTCCACGCACGTGGTAGCAGTCGGTTCCATCAACCTGCTCATCTTCGAGCAGCGTTGGTGAGGTGAGTTCGTTAAGTCGTTTCGGTCCGGCGTAGCTCGGCTCGAGCAACGTCGGGATGTGATAAGCATAGCTGCCGAACATCTTCGAACCCGCGAGCTGGATCTTACTCCGCGTCACCACGGGCATGGTGGTCGACCACATGCGTGCCGCCTGGCCGTCGAACCACATCACTTCGCGCAGCGGCTTCGCCTCAGGGGTCGAGTGTGTCGTCGCGTCCAAGCGGAAGAAGTGCGGCCGCGTGAACCAGATCTTGAACTCAACCCGCGCACCTTCCGTTTCGTCCGGATTGCGAAAGGCAACGGCGCTCGTGTCGGCATAGGACCGCAACGCGCGATAGGTTTGTTCCATTTCCTGCAAGACGGTCTCGGCTGGGGGCGAACCTTCTTCCCCGCGCAGCAAAGACGGGATCAACAAGAGCAGGCAAAACAACGGAAGGCGCATGAGTGCGAGCGGTGTACGTTGCGACGCTTGCCGCGCGCACTTCGTGTCGCAAGCCGTATTTACTTTTGTGGGATTGCCGGATCAACCTGATGCGGAGCTCGCGCCGAAGACGACGCACGTCCTGCTTGTCGACATCGTCGGCTATTCAAGGCTGCTGGTGAACGAGCAGATCGAAGCTGTTCGCACGCTGAATCAGGTGGTTCGCAGCACGCCTGCGTTCCGCGCCGCGGAAGAAGCGGGGAAGCTGACGCGCCTGCCCACGGGCGATGGAATGGCGCTGCTCTTCTTTGAGAGCCCGGAAGCGCCGGCCCGCTGTGCACTGGAAATCGCGAGCGCACTTCGCGTCCACCCGGAGATCCAGGTGCGAATGGGTGCGCATACCGGCGCGGTGAGTGCCGTCTCGGACGTCAACGACCAGGCGAACGTCGCAGGCGCCGGCATCAACATCGCCCAGCGGGTGATGGATTGCGGCGACGCCGGCCACATTCTTCTCTCCAAGGCGCTCGCGGAAAACCTGGCGCAGTACCGCCATTGGCAACCTTACCTCCACGACCTCGGGAAGGCCGAAGTGAAACACGGGCTGCAGCTCGACGTGGTGAACCTTCACAAGGATCAGCTCGGCAACCCCGAGGTGCCCTCCGCCTTCAGGCGCATCGCAGCGGAGGCACGAGGGAGCGCCGCGCGCAGCAGTCTGCAGCGTCGTCGCCGTCGAGTGATCCGGGACACGAGCGTTGCGCTGGCCGTCGTGGTCCTCTCAATGTCTCTCGCCGCCTTCTTCTGGCGAAAAGACGACCCGCTGCAAATGTCGCCGGCCGAGAAGACGATCGGCGTTCTGCCGTTGAGCGCGGATGCCGGGGACAACCAGAGCGCTCGCCTGGCGCGCAGCCTTCACGACGTGCTCCTGACAACGCTCGCCACTCGCGGCGATCTCACCGTCATCACCCGCGGTTCTGTGACGGATCCGCGCCTCGAGCAAATGACGCCGCACGAAAAGGCGAATGCTCTCGGAGCGGCAACCTTGGTCGAAGGCAGCTTGCAACGGGAGGGTTCGCGCTTCCGCGTGCACATCCAATTGGTCGATGGCCGCAAAGGCAAAGTCGGAGCCGCGCGCGATTTCACCGGCGACGAAACGGAGCTCCTGCATTTGCAGACGCGAGTGGCCGACTTCGCGAGAGCAGCGGTGGGCTCGGAAGGACCTGCTTCTGGAGGAGGCGTGCCCACGGAGAACCTCGCGGCATACGAGTTCTACTTCGAAGGCAAAGAGTGGGAACGCAGGGGCGAAAGCGTCGGTTTTGAGAATCAAAAGAAAGCGGCGACGTGCTTCGAGCAGGCGGTGGCGCTTGATCCTCACTTCACCATTGCCGAGACCCGACTGGCCTACAGTTATCTCAGGCTTTTCTGGCTCGATGACGAAGCGCCGGAGCGAGACGCCTACATTGCGAAAGCCGAGAAGGCGATCGAGCACGCCGCGAAACTCGCGCCTGACTCACCGTACCTGCACGCTGCAATCGGGTTTCACCACTACTACGCGCACCGCCTCTATGAAGAAGCGCTCGCCGAATTTCGCATAGCCGAATCCGAGTTGCCTAACGACCCGGACATTGCGCGCGCCATGGCGCTGATTCAGCGACGCCGCGGGGTTTGGGATGACTGCCTCGATCACATGCGCCGGGCCGCCCAGCTTGATCCGCTGAACGCCAGCATCCTGATTGATCTCTCCGAAACTTACGAAGGCCTGCGACGTTACGATGAAGCAAGTCAGGTCCTCGAGCGGGCAGGGATGCTGGTTCCGCTGACCGAGAATTTAGCGGTGCATAAAGGTCTGCTGCACTTCCACACCACGGGTGACACTTCCGTGCTGCGGGAAATTCTGCGCTCGATCGATCCCGCGTCCGAGAAGAGTTACCCCGCATACGCGCGCTTCCGCCTCAATATCCTCGAGCGGCGCTTCGACGATGCGATTGCTGATCTGCTGCGCTCGCGCACATCGGTCATCGGAGAAGAGAGCGGCCGCTGGCCCAAAGAACTACTGCTCGCGCTCTGCTACCGATGGAAAGGCGAGGAGGAGCAGGCGCGCGTTTACTTTGACCAGGCTCGGGTGATTCTCGAGCAGCTCCTGCAGAGCGGAAGCGGGCCCTTCTCACGCATCACACTCGCCGTTGCCTACGCCGGTCTCGGACGAAGATCGGAAGCACTGCAGCAAGGGACGATTGGCAAAGATGCGCGCTCGATCGCCAAGGATGCGGTGGCGGGTCCGCCGATCGCCGCAACGTTCGCGCTCGCCGAGACAATCCTCGGCGATGTCGATCCAGCGCTGACCGATTTGCAACAGTTGGCCACCGTCCCGTTTGGGTTGTCGAAGAATGAGCTGCGTTTCGATCCGGGGTGGGACCCGCTGCGCAGCGACCGGCGCTTCCAGGCTCTCGTCGCGCCGTAGCGGGCCGGCACATTTCCGTTGTCATTCGCGGTGGAGCGCAGAGTCTCTCGCTCCCTTTCTCATGCCGTCGATCACGCAAGCATTCGTTCTCGGCGCGGGCCTCGGCACACGCTTGCGGCCGCTGACCGAAGACCTGCCAAAGCCGCTCGTGCCGATCTTCCAGAAACCGCTCATCACCTTCGCGCTCGACCACTTGATCTACACCGGTTGCACGACCTTCACGGTGAACACGCATCACGCGCCGGAGCGATTCGGCGAAGCGTTTCCGAATGCCACCTACGATGGATTCCCATTGCACTTCCGGCATGAGCCCGGGCTCCTCGAGACCGGCGGCGGGATCGTGAATGTCGCTGACTTGTTAGGCGACAAACCGTTCCTCGTTTACAACGCCGACATCCTTTCGGATCTGCCGCTCGAGCCGCTGATCGAAGAACACGTCCGGTCCGGCAACATGGTCACGCTTGCCTTGCGTTCGCACGCCGGCCCGCAACATGTCGCGTTCGATCGCGCGACTCATCGCGTCGTCGACATCCGCAATCTGGCCGGCACCGGTGCGCGCGATGAATTCATCTTCGCCGGCATCTACGTCGTGCAACCGGAGTTCATGAAGCTGTTGCATCCCGGCGAGAAACGCAGCGTCATTCCGACCTTTGTGGAGATGATCAAAGATGGCGCGAAGCTCGGCGGCGCGGTGATCGACGAGGGCTACTGGTGGGATGTCGGCACGCGCGAGTCGTATCTGCAATTGCATCGCGATCTGCCGGAGCTCGACTTCCCGCGCTATCCGACACGCGATCGACACTGGTGCGCGACGGTTCATCCGACCGCGCGCATGGCAGAGGGCGTGGAGCTGCGCGGTTGTTCAGTCGTTAGCGCAGGCGCGAACATCGGCGCCGGTGCGATCCTTGAGGACTCGCTCGTTTGGCGCGGCGCGGAGGTTGCGGCGCACAGCCATCTGAGCAATTGCGTGGTGCGAATGAACCGCAAAGCAGAAGGAATTTTGCGCGACGCCGACCTATGAGCCCCGCATCCGCGTATGCACCCGGCCGGGTCGAACTGCTCGGGAATCACACCGACTACAATCTCGGCGTTGTCCTCGCCGCGGCGATTGACCGTGGCCTGACCATGGCCGGCATCACGCGCAAGGACGAGAACATCATCCTCACTTCGCGCTCAGCCGGGAGTCGCGTCCACGCGAACCTGCGCAACATCTACGCGACGGAAGAAACGCCCTGGGCGAATTACCCGCTCGGCGTGGTCGATCAATTCGCGCGCGGCGGTTTTGTCCTGCGCGGGTTCGACGCGGAGGTCACGGGTGATGTGCCGTTGGGCGCCGGCTTGTCGAGCTCGGCCGCGTTTGAAGTGGCGACCGCGGGCCTGCTCATGAAGCTGCACGAGGTGCGCATTGATCCGCTCGAAGTGGCGAAGCTTTGCCAGCGCGCGGAGAACGATTTCGTCGGCGTGCGCTCAGGTTTGCTCGATCAGGTCACGTCTGTGTTCGGCCGCGCGGATCACCTCGTTTATCTCGACTGCCAGAGCGAAGAAGTTCGCACCATTGCTTTCCCAATCGGCTACTCGTTAGTCATCGCGGAGTCGGGCGTGAAACACAGCCTGGTCGCCGGTCTCTACAACACGCGCCGCGAAGAATGCGCTGCGGCCGCGGAGAAACTCGGCGCGGAAAGTTTGCGCGATGTCACGCCGGACCATCTCGAGATTGCGCGCGGTTCGTTCGACGAAGTTCTGTGGCGCCGCGCGGCGCATGTCGTGGGCGAGAACGATCGCGTCTGGCGCGCGGTCAATGCGATCGCGGAACAGGATGCCGCGACGGTCGGACAGCTGATGAACGAATCGCACGAAAGCTCGCGCGTAAATTTCGAGAACAGCACGCCCGAGTTGGACAACCTGGTCGCAATTGCGCGCTCGTTGCCAGGCGTGCTGGGATCGCGCCTGACTGGTGGCGGTTTTGGCGGCGCGACGGTCACGCTTGCGACGACCGATGAAGCACCGCGCGTGGCCGAGGAAATCCGCACGCGCTACGCCGCCGAACACGATCACGCGCCTTCTACCTTCGTCTGCAAAATCGCCGACGGCGCAGCGGTTTTGTGGCGGTCATAGCGTTTTGCCGCTTGCGCGACGCAACCAGTCTCGCGACCGGTAGTCCCCGATGGCGATAGGCACCTATCTACCGCGCCCGGAATATCCGCGGCCGGATCGTCAACGCGGGTTCATTCACGGCGTCGATTGGAAGAACCTGAACGGCGCCTGGGAGTTTCGTTTTGATCCCGATGACAGCGGCGTCGCGAAGGAATGGTTTAAACCCGGCGGTCCGGCGTGGGCGGAGCAAATCACGGTGCCGTTCTGCTGGGAGTCACTCGCGGCGTGGGGCGAAGCCGACGCGGCCGGAAACGACAACTACTTTTCCCGTCGCCCATATCGCAATCCGCTCGAGGTCGATCGCTTCAACTACCGCGACGCGGCGCGCTTCGAGATCGGTTGGTATCGACGCCGCGTCTCCATTCCGCAGACCGAACATTGGCGCGACAAGCGCGTCATCCTCACCGTCGGCGCGGCCGATTATTTCACCGACTGCTGGTGCAACGGGCAGCACATCGGACACAACGAAGGCGGCTACATCCCATTCGAGTTCGACATCACGGACGCGCTCGAACCCGGGCGCAACGGCGAGCTGACCGCGGCGCTGGTTTTCCGCGTTCAGGATCCGTTCGACAATCACGAGCAGCCGGTCGGCAAGCAGTGGGGCTGGTATTCCACGGTCAGTGGAATCTGGCAGACGGTCTTCCTCGAGCCGCGCGCGCCGACGTTCATCGAGCGCTTTGAAATCGCGACGGATATCGAGCGACGCGAAGTGGCGCTGAAGGTTTTCGCGAATGGCGAAAGCGAATGCCGGGCCGACATCACGACGCCGGATGGGCAGAATTTTTCCCAGACCTTCACGGTCGCGAACGGCATCGGCACCGCGACTGTCGCCCTCCCGGATGTGCTGCTCTGGGACACGATTAATCCGCAGCTCTACTCGATCCGCTTCACCCTCGACACGCAGCCCATGCCCGACGTGGTGCATGGCTACTTCGGCATGCGCAGCATCTCGACCAAACCGGCGGCCGATGTCCGTGCGCCGGGCGCGTTGTGTTTGAATGGCGAGGCGATCTACATCCGCGGCGCGTTGTATCAATCGTACTACCCGGACGGCATCTACACGGCCGGCGATGTGCAATTACTGAAGGACGACATCGCCTACGCAAAGCGCGTCGGCTTCGATCTCCTTCGCGTCCACATCAAGGTCGACGATCCGCTCCTTCTCTACTGGGCGGACATGCTGGGAATTTTGCTGCTCTGCGACGTGCCGAACTTTGGCGAAGGCGGCGATACACCGCTCGGCCGCCGGCGTTTTGAGCAGACGATGCGCGGCGCGATTGCGCGCGACTTCAACCATCCCGCAATCATCGGCTGGTGTTTGTTCAACGAGTCGTGGGGCTTCGGCGGACAGGCGGAGTTCGTTAAGCTGATCAACCCGAAACCGCCCGCCGCTGGTCTCGCGAACCTCGAGCACGTCGAAGGAACGAAGCTGCAAAACGTGCAGTCATTTACCTGGATCGACCAGATGTGGGACGTGGCGAAGTCGCTCGATCCGACGCGGCTGGTCGAGGACATGAGCGTGGTGAAATGGGAACACGTCGAGGGCTACGGCCACACGCAAACCGACGTGAACTCGTGGCATTTTTACACCGCCGATTATGAGAAGGCGAAGAAGCACATCGCCGAAGTGGTGAAGGAGACCTACGCCGGTTCGGGCTTCAATTACATCCCGGGCTTTGAGCAAAAACAGCAGCCGTTGATTAACAGCGAATACGGCGGCGTGGGCGCGCTCGATGGCGACGTCGACATCAGCTGGACCTTCAAGTTCCTGACTAACGAGCTCCGGCTGCACGGCCAGCTTTCCGCCTATGTCTTCACCGAACTGCACGACGTTGAGTGGGAGCGGAATGGGTTCCTGAACTACGACCGGACGCCGAAGAATTTTGGCTACGACCCGACGATTGTGAACCAGGGCGATGTCCTGCCGATCGATGCGCCGCCCGTGCAACGCGCCGCCCCCGGCGCGGAAATCGAGATCGATGTTTTCTCGTCGCACTATGCGCGTCGCTCGCGGCAGAACGTGACGCTCTACTGGACCTTGAGCGCGATTGATTCGTTAGGCTGGGCCTATGATCGACTGCTGCAAGGGAGCAAATCGATTGCGTTCCCGCATTACGAGGTCGAGCTCGCGGAGCGAATCAAACTCCGCATGCCTAACGAGACCATGGCCTGCACGCTATGGGTCCGCGCGGTTGATGGCAACGGTGTGCTCGTCGCGCGGAATTACGTCCAGTTCTTCGTCGATGGCGGTTTCCCCGCGCGGCAGATGACGGATCGCGGACTGGTCTTGCGCAGCGAGCCGCACGCCTGGACAGCGTCGGACTGGAGCGGCGGAAGCAGCGAGCCGAGTGAGGCCAAGGAGCAGCGCTTCTGCTACGGGGAAGGCCACGGCTTTTTCGAATATCAATTTCCCGTGAGCCCGGACGAGATCCGCAATGCATCGAAGATCATCGTACTGTGCGAAGCGTCAGCCTATCGCGACGGCACACCGCAGACCGATTCGTCCGCGCATCCGACCTCGTTCCGCATGTTGCTCAACGGCGTCCGCATCTACACCGGCCTCTTGCCGAATCATCCGCACGACTCCGCCGGCGCGCTGAGTTACATACGCGAAGGAGCGCGCGGCGCTTACGGCTATCTCGCGCACGCGGCCGTCGAAGGTGAGCTTCTCCAGCAGGTCCTCGCGAACGCCGGGTCGGATACGTTCTACCTCCACTGCGTCGTGCCTTCAGACAAAATGCCGATCGGTGGCCTGACCATCTATGGCGGCGACAGCGGACGTTCGCCCGTGCCGCCGACCTTGATCATCGAGCCGGCTGCGGAAGGGCTGCTCGTGTGAGTTTTTATGAACCAGGACAGCAAAGATTTTCTGAAGCAACTGGTCGAGACGCCGAGTCCGTCGGGCTACGAGCATGATGTGCAGAAGCTCGTGCGCGAGCGAATCCGGCCGTGGTGCGACAGCGTTCGCACCGACGTGATGGGCAACGTTTTCGGCGTGCGCAATCCGGCCGGCAAACCGCGCGTCATGCTCGCCGGGCACTGCGACCAAATCGGCTTCATCATTCAATACATCACCGACGACGGCTTCCTTCACGTCGAGCCGATCGGCGGAGTGGATCCGGTGGTCGCGACATCGCAGCGCGTCTCCATCATGACGCGCGCGGGAATGGTGCCGGGTGTGATCGGCCGGAAGGCGATCCACCTGATGGATGAGGAGGACAAAAAGAAGGTCCCCAAGATGTTCGATCTCTACGTCGACATCGGCGCGCGCAACAAAGAGGAAGCGCTCGGGCTCGTGGCCTATGGGGACGCGGGCGTTTTCCTTCAGCCCTACATCGAGCTCGCGAATGAGCGCGCCGTCGCGATGGCGTTCGACAACAAGATGGGCACCTGGATTGTCACCGAAGTCTTGCGCCTGCTGCACGGGCAACAGTTCGACGCCTGCGTCGTCGGCGTGTCGACCGTGCAGGAGGAAATCGGGTTGCGCGGCGCGCACACGAGCGCGTTTTCGAGCGAAGCGGATATCGGCATCGCGCTCGATGTCGCGCATGGAACGGACACGCCCGGAATCGAAAAGAAGCGCGCGGGCGACTTCAAGATCGACGGCGGGCCGATCATCGCGCGCGGCGCTAACATCAATCCGCGCGTTTTCGAGCTACTCGTCGCTGCCGCCGAGGCCGAAGGCATCCCACATCAAGTTGCATCAGCGGCACGCGGCACCGGCACGGATGCGAACGCGATGCAGCTCGCACGCGGCGGAATGGCGACTGGATTGCTGTCGGTGCCGTTGCGCTACATGCATACGCCTAACGAGTTGTTGTCGCTGCGCGATCTGGAGAACACCGCGCGT
>JALZAD010000255.1 GCA_030948555.1 Verrucomicrobiota bacterium
TTCCTGCTCTACACCGACGGATTGATCGGTGCGCAAACCGAACCGAATCGCCTCACGCCGGCCAAGCTCACGGACCTTCTGCAGACGCAGAACGTGAGTGCCGAGATGTTGCTTGCGCACGTGGTGCATGAAGCCACCAGCGGCAACGGCGACAAGCCATTGCCCGATGACATTGCGGCGGTAGCGGTCAAACGCCTCGGGGCTACGGGCGAAAATTAGTATTGCCCTGCTCTGGGCGACGGATTAATCAACGGCTTATGCCGAAAACGACTTCCTCAAAGAAATCTTCCGCCCGTAAACCTAATGCCGCGTTCATGCGACCGGTCGAGCCAGACGACAAACTCGCTGCGATCGTAGGTTCGAAACCACTCCCCCGTTCAGAGCTCACCAAGAAGCTTTGGGATTACATCAAAAAGAACGGTCTTCAGGACAAGAAGAAGCGCACGCAGATCAATGCGGACGACGCTCTCAAGCCGGTCCTCAATGGCAAGAGCCAGGTCAGCATGTTCGAGATGACCAAGCTGGTGAACGGCCACATCAAAAAGTCAGCCTAACGAGACGAACGAAATCATTTCTGACGAGCCCGGCGCATGTCGCCGGGCTTTTCATGTACGGACGTCACGCGCGGCTGGCGCCGGCTCTGGCAGCTTGCGCCAAAGGGCAACGTGCGGGAAACTGCTCCCGTGAAATCTCTCCGTTTTCTTCTCGTTCTCGCCGCCTGCACCGGGCTGCTCGTCGGCTCGGCTTCGGCCAAGCCAGGTTGGCTGACCGATTACAAGCAGGCGCAGGAACAAGCGAAGAACGGCAAGAAGTTGATGCTCCTGGACTTTACCGGTTCGGACTGGTGCGGCTGGTGCATCAAGCTCGATCGCGAAGTGTTCTCCAAGCCCGAATTCCGCGAGTACGCGGACAAGAATCTGGTTCTTCTCGAACTTGATTTTCCGCGCGGCAAGAAGCTGGCCGATCCCGAGCGCGTGCAGAACGAACAGCTCGCGACGAAGTATGAGATCCAGGGCTTCCCGACCATCATCGTGCTCGACGGCGACGGAAAAGAAGTCGGGATGCTCGGCTACACTCCAGGTGGGCCGGCGGCGTTTATCGCCGAGTTGGAGAAGCTCCGGAAAAGCTAACGCTCCTCGGCGTTACGCGCCGTCGATCGTGGTGAAGGAACGCTTGAGCGCCTGATCGAGATCGCCGCGGGTAAACGGTTTCGGAAGCGCGCCGCGAAATCCGTAATCGAGAAACTCGGATAGCGCCGCTTCGTCAGAGTAACCGCTGCAGATAATTGCATTCACCTGCGGATCGAGTTCGCGCAGCCGCTCGATCGTTGCGATCCCACCGAGTCCTCCACGCACCGTCGCGTCGAGGATCACCGCCTGATAATTTTCCCCGCGACGTAGCGCGCGTTCGTAAGTCTTAATCGCCTCGACGCCGTCCGGCACCGCCGTCACCTGGTAGCCCAAGGTCGCGAGTAACTGCGACGTCAGGTCGCGGATCGCCGGCTCGTCATCCATGACCAGCACACGCCTTTGGCTGCGCGCCGCCGCGGCCACAAGAGTTCCGTTCCGTTCTTCGGTCGTCGACTTCGCATCGCTCGCCGGCAGGTAAAACGTGAACGTCGATCCCTGCGCAGACGTATTTTCGAGGAGAAGGAGACCGCCGTGTTTTTTCACAATGGAATAACTGATGGCCAGACCGAGGCCGCTCGCTGTGGGTTTGGTCGTGAAGTACGGATCGAAGATTTTCGTCGTCAGCTCTTCAGGCACTCCGGGTCCGCGATCGTTGATCGAGATTTCGAGATAACGTCCGCGCGCGATTTGCGTCGTGGCGTCCGCCGTTAAGTCGGCATTCCGCGCCGTGACGCGAATCGTGCCGCCGTAAGGCATCGCGTCGCGCGCATTGAGAACAAGCGCGTTCATCACCTGCTCAAATTGCGCAGGGTCGACTTCGGCGTTCCACAGATTCGGAGCGATTTCGATTTCCGCCCGGATGTTCGAGCCGTAGAGCGAAAACTCAGCCGCTTGCCTAACGAGCTGTCCGACCGAGGTCACCTTCTTCACCGGCGCGCCGCCCTTCGAGAAGGTGAGCAGTTGGCTGGAAAGATGCGCCGCGTGTTGCGCCGCTTCGCCTGCTTTGCCGAGAAAGTTGAGCAGGTTCCCCGCGTCCGACGGCGCTTCGATTTGCGCGAGCCCGATGTTCCCGGAGATCACGGTCAAAATGTTGTTCAAGTCGTGCGCGATGCCGCCGGCGAGCGTGCCTAACGACTCCAGTTTGCTCGTGGTCAGTCGCTCGTCTTCGCTTCGTTTCCGCTCCGTTACGTCGCGGAAGAAAACGGACATGCCGCCTTCGCTCGGATAGGCGTGAACTTCGAACCAGCGTCTGCCGTCGGCTGCGATCGCTTCGAACTCGACCGCTTCCTGATCCTGCATCACGCGCTCGTAGTTCGTCTGAAAAACCGAGCCGACTTCTTCCGGAAATTTTTCCCACAAAATGCCGCCGTAAAGCTCGTCGCGCGTCCGGCCGAGCAAGGCCTCGGCTTCCGCGTTGAGGTAGGTGAAGGTCCAGTTCCGATCGACCGCGAAGAATCCGTCCGTCGTGTTCTCCAGCACGCTCGTCATCTTCCGCGCCGAATCCTGCAACGCAGCGCGCGCCTGATTACGTTCGGAGAGATCACGAATCTGCCGTTCCGCGACCGAGAGACGCACGTTGAGGAGGCCGAGATCGAGCGGCTTGGTCAGGTAATCGTTCGCGCCCGCTTCGAGCGCTTGGTGGAGATCTTCCGTGTCGCCGCGCGCGGTCACGAGCAGGATGAACATCTCGTCGCCGCGCTCACGGGCGCGCAGTTCACGGCAAAGGTCGACGCCGCTTTTGCCCGGCAGCATCCAGTCGAGAATCAGGAAAGGGAACGACTGCTGCCCGAGCACGGTTTCGGCTTCTTCGGCACTGCCGACCGCGACCACGTCATGACCACGCCGTTCGATGAGCCGCTGCAGATTGCGGCGGCTATCTGCGTGGTCTTCGACAAGCAGAATCTTCATTAACAGGAGAAGCTCACCAGTGTTCCGACACCAGTCTGCGTCGCTAGCTAGCAGGATAATTGCCACCGGTTCGCGACTTTTTGATTCTTCGTTCGAAGGCGTGATCCGGATGTCTCAACCGCTGCCAAGTTCCTTTGCACGACGCAATTTGACGCCCCGGCGGCAGGTTTGCGTTGCTCATGTCGTCTGCTAGATACAGCCAAGTTTCGCTCCGAAATTGAGATTAATGCCACTGCTCCGCGCTCTTTTGCTCTCCGCCATCCTCTTCGTCACGCGCGAAAATCTGTGCGGACAGACGGAGCCCGCGGCGCGTGCGGAACAACCTAGAATCGCACCGACCGCACCGCCTCCCGCCCCGACCGCCGCCGCTCCCGCTGGCTCGCAGCTCACTTTCAGTTCCGTGCATGTCGAGGGTCCATTTGTCGCGATGACTTTCGATGACGGCCCGAACCCGACGCTCACTCCGAAGTTGCTCGACCTTCTCGCTGCGCATCACATGAAGGCGACCTTCTTCGTCGTCGGGCAGAACGCCGCCGATCATCCGGAGATCCTGAAACGCGCGGTGCGCGAAGGCCACGAGATCGCGAACCATTCCTGGTCGCATCCGAACCTTGGCAAAATGAGCGACGACGCAGTGCGCCGCGAATTGCAGAAAACGGACGATGCGATCTTCGCCGCGATCGGCACGCGTCCCACGTTGATGCGGCCGCCATACGGTTCGATCACCGCGCACCAGAAGACCTGGATCAACGAGCAGTTCGGCTATCGCATCATCATCTGGGATGTCGATCCGCTGGATTGGAAACGGCCCGGACCCAGTGTCGTGACGCGTCGCATCGTGAGCGAAACGAAGCCCGGCTCGATTATCCTCGCGCACGACATTCATCCGCCGACCATCGAAGCGATGCCCGCGACCTTCGATGAGTTGCAGGAGAAAGGCTTTAAGTTCGCGACTGTTTCCGAGTTGCTCGCCATGGCGCGACCGATGCCGCTGAAACCGGTCGCCGCTCCTTCGCGCGCGGCGACGCCGCTTCCGCAAAATTCGCCGGCCGCGCCGCCGATCACTGCTCCTTCTCCGAACGGATAGCCGCGGCATGATCGCCGACGATTATCTGCAGCTTCGAAGCGAACTCGAAACTGCGCTGGCCGCGCTGCTCAAGCTGAGCTCCGAAATGCGCCGCGATCCCGCGACGCTCGACACGCTGCAAGGCCTGCTTAAGGACGTCCGCGAGCCGTTGCTCTTCGTCGTCGTCGGCGAGGTGAAGGCGGGCAAGTCGTCGCTCCTGAATGCGATCTTCGGCCAGGAGTTCGCGAAGGTCGATGTCCTGCCCGCGACGGACCGGGTTTACATCTTTCGTTACGGCGAACGCGACAGCACGGTCGAGGTTTCGCCCGAGCTGACAGAGCGCTACCTGCCGATCGAATTCCTGCGCGAGTTCAACATCGTCGACACGCCCGGCACGAACACGATGGTGGCGCAGCATCAAACGATCACGGAGAGCTTCATCCCCCGCTCCGATCTGGTGCTGTTCGTCTTCTCCGTCACGAATCCCTGGACGCAATCCGCCTGGCAGCTGCTCGATTTCGTGCAGAAGAAATGGCTCAAGAACATTGTGTTCGTTTTGCAGCAGGCCGATCTGCGCAGTGAAGCGGAGATCGAAATCATTCGCCGCCATCTGGAAGACACCGCGCTCCAGCGGCTCGGATTCACGCCGCCGATCTTCGCCGTCTCGGCGCGGAAGGCGTTGCTCTCGAAAACGACCGCGGTCGACAAACAACGGCTGCGCGAGGAAAGCCACTTCGGCGCGCTCGAGGAGCAGATTAGCCGGATGGTGAACGAAGGCAGCGCGCGCATGCTCAAGCTGCAATCGACCGGCCGCACCGCGACCTTGCTCGTTGAAGAACTGGCGGAGGAAATCCGCGCGAGCTACTCGACCATCGAGCGCGACGAACAACATCTCGCCCGCATCTCTGCGTTCCTGCAGGCGCGCAAAGATCAAACGCTGCGCCAGGTCGCGGGCTTTCTCCGCGGAGTCGAGCGTGCGTGCCGCGATTGCGCGGAGCACGGGACGAAGCTGATCGAGGATAAGCTCTCGTTTTGGAAGACGTGGCGCCTGGTCTTCAGCCGCGAGAAATGGCAGCAGGATTTCCAGCACGAAGTCGAACAGAAGCTGCGGGACACGGTGCAGCCGCAGGTCGAAAACGCCGTGCAACTACTGGAGACGGATCTGCGTGGTTTGTGGCCGCAACTTCAGGACACGATCGAGGCGCAGTTTGCCTCCGAAGGTCGGAGCCACTTCGGCAAAACGGTTCCTGACTTTGCGCGGCAACGTCGCGAGTTGCTCCAGTCGGTTGAGCTCACGCTCGTCGAACGCATCGCCGGCAAAGGCGTCGAAGAACAGCTCTCGCGCATGTTTTCGGAAAGCGCGGCCTGGCTCCGCCTTCCTGCTGGTGTCGCGGCGGCAGGTGGCATTGCCACGATCCTCGCGGCGATGATCAGCGCATCCGTGGCGGACGTCACCGGCATCATCGCGGCCTCAGCCGCGGCGCTCGGGACGTTCTTCGCCTTCACGCAGCGGCGAAAAATTCTCAGCACCTACGAAAAGGAAATGGAAGCAAAGCGGACGGAGTTAACGCGCGCGATCGAGGGGCAAATGGAGCACGCGATCGATCTTTTCTACAAGGAGATCGCGACTGCCTTTGAGCCGCTGGCGGCGTTCTGCACGACGGAACGAAAGCGTTACGAGCCGTTGGTCACGCGAGTGGAGGATCTGAAGCAGACCTTCACGTCGATCAAATCGCGGCTGGGCCAACCCGCTTAGGTCACGCCGGCACGTCGAACTACTTCTACTTCGCCCACGCCGTCTCCTGCACGAGCCGCTGCTGGCTCGCACGCTGCGCGATCACGAAGTGATTGTTGTCGCCGAAATTCCGCCACGGACCCGACGGCACATCACGCACTTCGGCGAACTGCCAGTCGGTCACGTCCGTGTTCGAG
>JALZAD010000262.1 GCA_030948555.1 Verrucomicrobiota bacterium
GTTCAGAACCGAGCCGAAATCGATCGCGTCACCGAAGACGCTGCCTTCATTCGTGATCGTTGCCTGACCTGCGGTGGCGTTGTACCAGAAGATCGCCCGACCGCCCGTATTCGCGTCCGCAGTCGTCTTGCCGCGGTTGATGATCGTACTCTGCTCAGCAGTGCTGTTGTCGAGAAAGTAAACCGGCGCGCCATAACCATTGAGGCTCGCTCCGCCGTCGTTGAAAAACGTCGCGCCTGCGGCATGCGACGCGTTCCGAAAAACAACTCTCCCGCCTTCACTACCACCATCTGCGACGACGAGGTTGTGAAACGTCGCGTTGCCGGCACTGCTCGTGTCGTAGAAGGAAGTCGCACCAGCAGACCCGAATACTCGCGTGCCGTTCGAGTAGGAGAACGTCCCGCCCTGGCTCGTCACGCTCGCCGACCCTGCGCTGGAGTTTTCGTAGAAATCCGTCCACCCAACCGAGGGAACATTGCCGATCGCCGTGACGCCGTTATTGATCGCGCTCGTCCCCGCCGAGGAATATCCGGAGAAGCTCGTTCCGCCGGCGACATTGTTGATGAGCGCTGATCCGGCAGAAGCGTTCTCGCCAAAATTGGTGCGGCCTCCGAGGTTGTTGATCACTGCAGCCTCCGCCGAGCTGAAGCCGCGGAAAGTTGTCTGGCCATGACCGGGAATGTTGTCCTGCGAGTAGTAGGGATACTGAAAGTTAGGACCACGATTAATGATGGTTGCGTTCCCGCCGCGCGCGTTGTCGTTAAACGTGGTGCTACCGCCAAAGCCACCAAGCGCGGCGTTCCCTTCATTCGAGATCGTCGCAGTGCCTGCGCCGGAATTTTCGACGAACGCGAGCGCTGCGGTTTGGGCAGGAATGGTCGAACCGTTCACCGTGATCGCGGCCGAACCGGCCGATGCAGCGCCGGCAAAAATCAGCCGAGTTGAATCCGAACTGAAGACCGAGACGGGGCCGCCGCCGAGCCCAGTTCCATCAGCGGTTCGAATCACCAGCGCGCCTTCTTCAACACTTGTGTTGCCGGTGTAGCTGTTCCGCCCCGCGAGTGTCAGCGTTCCGGCGCCGGTCTTGCGCAGCGAGCCGTTCCCGGTGAGTGGCGCATCGATCGCGGCGTTCACTCCCGCGGCTGTGTTCGTGTTCGCGATGCCGGTCAGGCTGATCGATCCGCCTCCGGCCGCGAGCGTGTAACCACTCGTTAGGAATTGCAGTCCGCTCACGGTGACGTTGTCCGCCACGTTCACCGTTCCCGGCGCGCCAGAGAAGGCCGCGGCGCGCGGACTCCACGCCGTGTTCATAGACCCGCTGCCCGTGGTCCAATTCGTGTCGCTGTTCGTCCAGGTACCACTTCCGCCATCCACCGCGCCATTGGCAGTCGCGTTGGCACCATCCCAGTAGAGGATGTTCACCCCGCTGAGGACGATTAGATTCACCTGGCCCGGCACACTCGTCTGCAGTGTAAAATCGCCTGCCTGGAAGCCAGGCGGCGTATTGATGGTGACGCCGTTGTCGATCAGCGAGCCGCCGTAGTTGAAGAGGCGAAAAACACCGGCATCGAGCGTGCCTGCGTTGAGGATGTTCAGAACGCCGTCAAGCCGGAGGCCGCCGAGGACATTGATGACATCACCGTAGGCGCCGACGCGCAGATCGATGCGCGAGCGTTCGTTGAGCAGCAACGAGCCGACCGCGAGGCTACCCACGCTTTCCGGCAGCCCGATCGCGAGTCGACCGTCATTCTGGATCGTCACACTGCTGGTGATGCTTCCCTTCGCGCGCAGCGTTGCCCCGCCCGCAACCGTGACGCCGCTTCCGCCTAACGAGCCGTTCAGTTGGAACGTGCCGCTATTCACGTCCGTAGCGCCGGCATAGTTCGCGTCACCCGTGAACGCAAACGTTCCGTAGCCGACCTTGGTCAGGCTAGTAGTGCCCTGGATAATTCCTGCGTAGCTGCTCGAGAGGTTGTTCTTTCCGATCGAGAAACCGAGTCCGTCGAGCTGAAGGGTGCCCGCGCCACTTAGTCCGCCAACGAAACTCCGACCAAACGGGTTACCGACTTTGAACACGGTACCGCTCGCCTGGTGGATCATGAGATCAAGCCAGTACGGCATCTGGAGCGTGCCCGCGTCCAGATACAGTCCGCCGGTGTAGTAGGAGTAGTTGTCGATCGCGAGCGTCCCGTTGCCGATCTTATGCAACGTGCCGCTGCCGGGATCCAGGCCGCGCAGATCTAGGACCATGCTTTTATCTCCGGCACCGACAAACAGATCATTATTACCGAGGCGAATAGCTCCCCGGCCGGAGAGAGCACCGAGTGTCACCGCACCATTGTGCTGACTGATGTCGAACACGCCGCCGTAATCGAGCGCCACCGTCGCGGTGCCGCCGCTCGAATTATCGTCGAAGTAGAGCTGCGTCAGACGGCTTCCACTTCCGCTGATGGTCGCGTTTCCAGCCGTGGAGAAATCTTTGAAGCGAAGGATCGCTTCCGTGCCTGCCGTTGTTCCGCCAGAAATTCCAATCTGCGCATTACCCGCGCTGCTGTAATCGCGGAAGGTGAGTTGCACACCAGTCCCGGGCGAGTTTGAGGCAGAGTTGGCCGAGATCGTCGTGTGTCCCGCCGTCGCGTTTTGATTGAACTCGATCGATGCTCCGCTGGCGCCAGGAACTGCACCAGATTGCGCGTAAATCGCCGCATCGGCGGCCGTCGAATTACCGCCGAAGGCCAACCTGGCGCCGCCTGCTCCACTCGTTAGGCCACCGGTCGCGTTGATCTTCGCGTGCTCCGCGGTCGCATTGTCCGTGAAGGTGGTGCTGGCACCAGATGCCCCATTCACCTGCCCGCCGCCGCTCGTGATCTGCGCATATCCAGCGGTCGAGTTCTCGTAGAAGGAGAGCGAGCGACCAGCGGCACCCGCACTGTTGCCGCCACTTTCATTGATGCTGAGGTTGGCGATCGGCGACGCGGTCGCGCTTCCATAAAACGCCATCGAGATGTCGTTGAAGGTCTGCTTCCCCGCGTCGTTGTAGATTCCGAAACCATAAAACGCGAGGGTCAGACTCGAGGTTGGCGCCAGACCGGTCGCGCTGAAGGTATAGGAGCTCGCGGGCGTTCTGATGACCAGGTCGCCTAACGAGAGGACGACACTCTGGCCGGGCGCGATTCCGCTCGCCAGATCAATGTTGGTGATCGCGGAGGTGCCGAAGGTCGCGACCGTCGTCGGGTCGTTCGGCACCGAACCGGTCGACCAATTGGCAGCGTTGAACCAGCGATTATCGACTGGGTTTGTGCTCCAGGTCGAAGTGGCGGCACGCGGCGCGCGAACCAGAGTGTTGAATTCCGAAAACGCGCGCAGCGGCGCGGCGTCATCCGCAGAACAAAGGAGAGAACGTGGCGCGATCTCCTGCGCGATCGCTACCGAGGCGGAAAGCGCGAGAGCGAGTGA
>JALZAD010000297.1 GCA_030948555.1 Verrucomicrobiota bacterium
CGGCCGCGGCGGATCTCGGCGAGCGCGGTGTCGTAGCCGGCGTGACGGTTGGCCTGGGCTTCGTGGAAGCGGGTGAGAGACATGGCGGATCATGGAACGATGGGAGGCGCTTCGCCAGATGATGTGCGTGGCTTGCCGACCAATGATTCCTCGCCAATTTGCAGGCTCGATTTTATGACCACCACACTCGCGCATCGACTCGCTGATTTCGGCTGTTCCCTCAACTACGAAGACCTCTCGCAAAACGTGGTGCATGAGGTGAAGCGGCGGCTGATTGACTCGCTGGGCTGCGCGCTCGGGGCGTGGAACGAGGAGCCATGCACGATCGCGCGCACGGTCGCTTCGGATTTTTCGGCAAAGAATGGCGCGACCATCATCGGCACGTCGCACCAGGCGCCGCCGGACTGGGCCGCGTTTGCGAATGGCTGCTGCATTCGCTACTTCGATTACAACGACACCTACCTCTCGAAGGAACCGGCGCATCCGAGCGACAACTTCTCGGCCGTGCTGGCGGTCGGCGAGAGCGTCGGCGCGACAGGCAAGGAGATGATCGTGGCGGCGGCAATCGCGTATGAAGTGCAGTGCCGGTTGTGCGATGCGGCGAGCATCCGCGCGCGCGGTTGGGATCACCCGACTTATGGCGCGTTCTCCACCGCGCTGGCGTGCGCGAAGTTGATGAAGCTCGATCCGGAGCGGACACGGCACGCGATCAACATCGCGGGTGTGCATTGCGCAGCTTTTCGGCAGGCGCGGGTTGGTGAGCTTTCGCATTGGAAAGGCGTGGCCTTTGCGAATGCGGCGCGACTTGGTGTCTACGCGGCGTTGCTCGCGCGCGCGGGCATGACTGGACCGGCTCCAATCTTCGAAGGCGCGATGGGATTCGAGAAGGAACTCGGCGTCTCGTTAGGCAATGTGGGTGAGGTGTTCGATAAGACGAAGGAAGCGATGGCGGGCGAAGGTCCGGCGTCGATGATCCTGAAGACGAGCATCAAGTATTGGCCTGCGGAATATCACAGCCAGAGCGCGATCGAGGCGGCGCTGCATTTGCGCGCGCAAATCCCTGATCTTTCGCAGGTGAAGACGATGGTGATCGAGAGCCATGATGCGTCCGTCGACATCATCGGGAGCGAGCCCGAGAAGTGGCGGCCGCAGGAGCGCGAGACGGCGGATCACAGCTTGCCCTACATCACGGCAGTGGCGCTGATCGATGGCGAAGTGACCGACAAGCAGTTCGCGCCGGAGCGATTCACAGAAACTGAGATCGTGTCGTTCCTGCAAGGCGTGAAGGTGGAGCGCAACGATGAACTGTCGGCGCTCTACGCGGAAGCGGTAGCGAACATCGTGCACGTCAATCTGGCGGACGGCCGCACGCTGACGAAGCGCGTGGATTACCCGTTAGGCAATGCGAAGAACCGGCTGCCGGACAAAGGGGTGGAAGACAAGTTCCTCAACCTCGCGGCGCCGAAGATTGGGAAGGATGCGGCCGACCGGGTGATCGAGCTTTGCTGGAAATTCGATGAGGCGAATGACGCGGCGGATTTGATGAAGTCGCTCGTGATGCCGAGTGGTTAGGATGAGCGACTCGCCGTCATCCCGAGTGGAGCGAAGCGGAATCGACGGACCCCGCAGCACGTCGAGGGACTTGCAACGGGGTCCCTCGAGTTCGCTCGGGATGACGACCTGTGCGCGTCTGCGACAGCTGCTTCGCAACGGCTGCGTCGCGATGCCGGGCGTCTTCAACGCCTCGATGGGTCTGATGGTGGAGCGCGCCGGGTTCGACGCGCTCTACATCAGCGGCGCAGGCTTATGCAATGCGACCGCGGGTGTGCCGGATATCGGGCTGCTCACGATGACGGAGGTCGCGCAACTGGCGGGTTACATCACGCGTGCGGTAAAGATTCCGTGCATCGTCGATGCCGACACAGGTTTCGGCGGGCCCGAGAACGCGGCGCGGACGGTGCAGGAATTCGAGCGGGCGGGACTGGCGGGCTGCCATATCGAAGACCAGGAGTTTCCGAAACGTTGCGGACATCTCGCAGGCAAGTCGCTCGTTTCGACCGAAGAGATGAACGAGAAGATCGCGGCGGCGGCGGCGGCGAAACGCGACAAGGATTTCCTGCTCATCGCGCGCACGGATGCTCGCGCGGTCGAGGATTTCGACAAAGCGGTCGCGCGCGCGAAAAGTTACGTAGCCGCGGGGGCGGACGCGATTTTTCCGGAAGCGCTGCAAACGCCGGACGAGTTCGAGCGTTTCGCCCGGGAAGTGAACGTCCCGCTGCTCGCGAACATGACCGAGTTTGGCAAGAGTCCTCTGCTTTCGTTAGGCGAACTCCGCGACCTGGGTT
>JALZAD010000309.1 GCA_030948555.1 Verrucomicrobiota bacterium
GTTCAGCATCGGGCAAGCCGCTGACGGCTTCTGATTTGATCATGACGGAACCAGCGTCGGGCTGATCGAGCAGGCCGAGTATGTAGAGCAACGTGCTCTTGCCACAGCCGGAGGGGCCGACCACGGCGTGGACCGTTCCGGGCTCGAGCGTCAGCGAGACGCCGCGAAGGGCGTGCACGCGCGATTCGTCCCGGCCGAGGAACTTCTCGATTCCATCGCAACACAGCGCCACGCCGTCGACCATCAGGGAAAAGGAGTAAAGGTTCGCTCCGCCGCTTGCGCCCAGTAGAACGCGAGCTCAGAGGCTGGTGAGGACGTGGCGATAAACTCGTGCGCGCCCGGTTGAAGGAACCGTGGACCGTCGAACGGCTGGCCGTCCAACGTGCCGCGTGCCATTCCCGCTCGCGATGCGATGACGTAGCGCTCTGGAATCGCCACCACGAAGTGGAAGGCGTTCGGCTGATCAGGCGCGGCATGCAACCATCGGCCAGCGACGTAGAGACCGTCTCCGATCGGCAGGTAGTTTTCCTCCACGAACTGCGTCGCGCGTGCGGACATGTCGCGATGTTTGGTCGCGACGCAGGTGCGTAGCGCAATGCAGCGCTCCGGCGCGTCATCGATGATCAAGCCGCGGCGGATCCGTTCCATGACCAGCGGTTCCCAGAGGGGCGGATACGCGCGCTGGCGAAAGACGGTCTCGCCTTTGAGGTCGAGGACGAAGTCGCCAGGATTCGTTAGGCGAACAACCGCGCGCAGCAGTTTGGTTTCGTCCGGCTCGGACTGCCGCCAGGCGGCACGCGCGAAAAAGGTGGCAATGAATTCGAGTGCGATGATCAGAGCGGGAGCGGGAAGCCATCGCGGCCAGCGCCGCACGCGATCGCCGATGGAGAGGATCGCTGCGGTGTAGAAGATGAAGGCGAGGGGATGGAATGGGAGATAATCCTGCCGCGTGACGAGCGGCCAGTAACTCCAAAGAGCGAGCACGTAGAACGCGCAAGCCACGAGCACGAACGTGCGCCGGTGCGCGGCGATGCGATCCGGCAGCGCGCGTTGATAACTCCAGATTGCCCAGAGCGCGAAGGGGAACAACGCAGGGAAAAGAAATTTCCACCAGGCAGGATGATTCGTCAGCCCGGGGAGCACATTGTTCTCGAAGACCCAATATCTAAATTGCGGCCACAAGCCCGCGCGCGCAAAGCCGGCCATGATGGAGAGTGGCACCAGCGCGGCACAGATCGCGGTGGCAACGCAACAGCGCGCGATCTTTGCCCTTGGAAACTCGATTTCGCGGCGGAAAAAAATGAGCGTGAATCCCGCCGCAACGGCGAGCGAGAGAACGAGCAGCGTCGTCTTCATCGAGATACCGAAACAGAAGCCGAGCAGCAGACCGGCGGCGGTTGAGCGCTTCAGCGTGAGCGGGCCCGCGAGTAAAACGAGAAGGCAAAAGATCCAGAGCGGCGCCCAAAGATTGTCGGTGCGAAACTCCGCGGAAAGGAGGTAGTAGCCGGGATAAAAGCCGACGAGGAGTGCGCTCCACGCCCCCACGCGGCGCGAGTAGAGCAACTCGCCAATTCGATAAGTTGCCCAAACGGTGAGCAGGTAAATCGGCAGAAGTGCGAAGCGGAGCCAGATCAAAATGGTCGGGCGATCTCCGATCAATTGGTAAAGCGGGACGAAGAGCAGATGGAAAAGCGGCATGTGGTTATCGCATAGGTCGCGATACTCGACGAAGCCGCGCGCCCACCCCCAGATGACGTGCGCGTGCTGCGACTCATCGGTGTCGAATTGCCAGTTTATGATGTTGACCACGCGGCAGATGAGCAGCATCGCGAACAAGGCCGCGGCAACGACGAACTCCGCGGAGTTGCGCATCGCGCAGTAATCCGCGCCGCGGACGGGCCAGCTTTTCTGCGCCACGTCGCGAGTCACCGGAGCGAGAGCGAGTGACGCGTCAGGCACCGGAGCCTCGGAGAGTTTCGACGGGTTGCAGCGCGGCGGCACGGCGCGCCGGGACATAGCTCGCGATTAGCACAGCGATCGTACCAAGCACGATGCCCCAGAGGTAATTGCGCCAATCCCACGCGACGAGAAAATGATCGGCGACGAGCAGACCGCGCACGCGGATCGGAATTTGCGATACGGCCCAGGTCATCAACGCGCCGCCGCTGCAACCAAGCACTGACCCGGCAGCCGCGATCATGGCGCCTTGCCAGAGAAAGATCGCGCCGATGTCGCGCTGCCGATATCCGATCGAACGCAGGATGGCGATTTCTTTCACCTTCGAGAGCACGGAGAGGGTAAGCACGTTGTAGATGCCGAAGCCGGCGAGAAGAATGATGAGCGAGACAGTGATGGCGGCGGACATGCGCAAGGTGAGGAACAATTGCAGGTTCCCCGCTTCGCGTTCCTGCCAGCTTTCGGCTTCGTGCTGGAAGAGTGACTGGAACCGCGCCGCCAGGGCGGGCGCCCGCTCCGTGTCGCGCAATTTGTAGATGATCATGGTCGCGGCGTATGGCTTGTGCAGGAGCGCCTGCGCGATCTTCGTGTGCGCATACATGCGGCCGGAATCAATAGCGCCGACGCCGCTCTGCGCGATCGCGGCGACGGTGAAGCGCCAGTATTCGCCGTTCGGCGCAAGCAGTTGAAGCGAATCGCCCGCCGCGATGTTCAAGCGGCTGGCGAGAATCGGGCCGACGATGAGCGAACTCGTGTCGTTGCGGAAGGCGTCAAGACTGCCCTCGATAATTTCGTCTTTCAGGTTCGTCGTTTGCAGATGCAGACCGGCATCGATGCCCCACAAATCGACCGTCGCGTTTTGAAAACCGGCGCGCGCGCTGAGGGTCCCGCGCAAGACCGGTGAGCATGACGCGACATTCGTGAACTCCTGACTGACGCGCATGATCTCGCGGACGTTGCTGATGCCGTCGTCTATCCGGCGGTGGCTGGCAGCTGCTTTGCCGCTCGCTCCTTTCGGCGGAACGGGCAGACCGCTACCGCTCGGTCGGATTGGCTCGCTCAAGACCAGCGCGCCGTTGCTCCCGAGGGTCGACTGGATAAAGCGCCGCGCGAAGCCCTGCGTTTGCGCCTGGGTGCAGATAAAAATCGAGAGGCCGAAGACGACGCCGAGCAGGCTGAGGAAGAAGGCGCGTTTGCGATGGCCGAGAAAGCGCAGCGCGATGTAGAGCGGCGGCGTCACGGTCTGAAGAGCGTTGAGCGGGCCGGCTGACCGGACCGGAACTTGTCCTGGTCAGTGACGATCACGCGATCGCCATCCGCGAGCCCGGCGAGCACCTCTGCATTTTCCAGCGTGCGGTAACCGAGCTGGACTTTCCGCTCCTGCACAAACCCGCCGTGCACCACGAGCGCCGAGCTGCCGAGGAGCGCACGCGCCGGCATCAGCAGCGCATTTTCATGTTCGCCGATGATGATATTCATCTCGCCGCTCATTCCGCCAAACAGGTTATCCGGCGGGTTCTGCAGCTCGAGGACGACGGTGTAACGTTGCGTCTCCGGGTCGGCGCTCGGATTGATCGCGCTGACCTTCGCGTTGAACTGTCGGTCGCGAAATGCATACACCTGCACCAGGGCAGGCATGCCCACCTTCACCTCGCCGACGTCTTCTTCGTTCACTTCGCCGCGCACATAAATCTGTCGCGACGAGACGGTGAAAAGCTCGTTGCCTTCGCCGACCAACTCGCCGTCGATCACCTTCATGGCGGTGAGCAAGCCGTCCATCGGCGAACGAATTTCCGAGTTCTTCATCTGCGCCTCGAGCTTCTTCACCGCCGTGTCGAGACTCTGTATGTTGCGATCGCGCTCGATCCGCTCGGACTCGAGCTGCCCGCGCAAACGCGTCACGTCGCTCTTCGCTTTCTGATAATCGACCGCCGGCACGTTGCTCAACGAGCTCAGCCGTTCGAGGCGTTGCACGGTGTCCTCCGCGACCTTGAGCGGCTCGGATGAGGGCAGGGGAAGTTGCGCCCGCTGCATCGCCGCCTGGAGATCGGCTTGCGCTTGCTTCAACTGCCGCGCGGTCGCTTCGTCGGCAATCGTGGCGAAGAGATCGCCCTTCTGCACCGCGCGACCGATCGCTGCGCGTCCATTCATGAATGGATCGGCCAGCCGGATGAACCCGGAGTTCTGCGCGCGCACGTGAATGACGAAGGTCGGCTCGATTCGCACCGTGCCGTAAACCGCCGCGACCGCCGTGCCGCGTCGCACGGGCGCTACTTCAGCGACCGGTAAGAAGATGTAGTAGCCGATCGCGAACAGGAGGACGACCGCCAGCCCGATCGCCCAGAGCAGTCCCTTCGAGCGCAGCAGTTTCAAGTGCTGCAACTAATGCACTCTCTGCGGCTTTTCGGAAAACTGAAAGTAGCGCCCAGTGATGCGATCGCGCTCCGCCAGCGCGACGTTTTGCTCGTAGGCGACGCTCAATAATCCGCCGCGCGTCTGCAGAAAGTTCGTCTCCGCGTTTCTGTATTCGAGCTGCGACGAAAGGCCTTGCGCGAGGTTGCTCTGCACGTCGCGCACCGTCTGCTCAGCGACGTTGCTCGCTTTGCTCAACGCTTCCTGCCGCGAGGCGAGGGCGCGCAAATTGTTCCGGAGGCGAAGCAGCTCACGCGGCACATCGGCCTCTAGTTTCGCGAGCACCGCTTCGTTCGCTTCACGCAAGGCGCGCTGCCGCAAGACGACTCCGCCGGTGCGACCGTTGTCAATCACACGCCAGGTGTATGCAACGCCTGCGCGCGCCTCCGACGAGACGATGTCGTCCGAGCGGCGAGCCGAGCCTTCGCTGCCGCGACGGATATCCGAAATCGGAATGTATGTGCCGGAGACGGTCGCGGCGATCTGCGGAAAGTAGCCGGCTTGGGCGATGCGTTCGTCTTCGCGCGCCGCGCGAACGAGCAGACGCGCCAGCTTCAAATCGGTGCGTCGTTCGAGCGCCACCTGCGTTTCCGCATCCACGTCGAGCTCAACCGCCGCGAAGGTGAGTTCGCCTTCCGGGCCCGGTAGATCACTCGTTAGGCGTTCACCCATCGCGGTGGCGAGTTGCAGCCGGGCCGCGCTGCTCGCACGTCGCGATTCCTCGATGCGCGGAGTCGCCGCGTGCTCGAGCACCTGTGCACTGCTGACCGCCGCGCGCTCCGCCTGGCCGGCTTGCACGCGTTCGTTCTGCGTTTGCGCATTCGCCGCGAGTCGGGTGCGTTGCGCTTCACCGACGGCGCGCAAGCTGTCGTTGTAAGCCGCGGTGCAATAGGCCAGCCGCGCGGTGTGCAGTTGCTCGAGCACGACAGCGTTCAATCGCTGCTCCGCGATGAGCACCTCCAGATCAGCGCGGCGAAACGTCGCCGGTAAGCCGTAGCTAAAGACCGGCTGCGTGAATGCGCCCTGCGCGAACGCGAATGGCTGCACGCTGCGTTCACCCGAGCGCTTCCCGCCCTGGAGACCGCCCGGAACATCGACCCGCACGTCCGGCAAACCGGTCGCGCGAAGTACGAGTCGCTGCCCGGCCGCTTCTTCCACGCGCAATCGCGCGGCGCGGATCTCCGGGTTGTTCTGCAAGGTCCGCGCCAGCGCTGCCTCGAGCGTCAGTGCGTGCGTTGCACTCGTTAGGCCAAGTGCCACCAGGGCCGCACAGAACCCGGCGCGGTTCATCGACCGAGGTTCGCCGGCGGTCGCGCGACATCGAACGCCTGCGCCTGACGCTTCGCGCTTTCGGCGGTGGCTGGTTTCGTCGCCGCGCCGACCTCATCCGGCTCGCGTGCGGTCGCGCGGGCGAGTCGGGCGAGCGCAACGTTGTGGAGATAGATCGCGTTCAGCCGCGTGGTGCGCGTCTTCGTCACGTCGGCCGTGGCTTGCAGGACATCGAGCTGCGAACCCAGACCGGTCGCGAAGTTCCCGCGCGCCAGTTCGAGCGATTCACTCGCGTTCTGCACGCTGCGCGTCTCGGAGGCGAGCACGCGGTCCGCCTGCTCCAGGTCGAGAAAGGCGCTGCGTACTTCGACTTCGACGGAACGCTGCGCCGCCTCCAGCGCAGCGACCGCCGCATCGCGCCGGGCACGCGTCGCCTGCATCCGCCCGCGCGTCGCGTAGGCATCGAAGATGTGCCAGCTCGCATTCAGCCCGACGACGTAGCCGTGATTGAATTCCGGACCGACCGCGGGATCGCGTTCGCTGTAAAGCTCATAGCCGCCGAAGACCTCAACGCGCGGGCGCAGCTCGCTTCGATCGATGATCAGCTGCTGCTTCTCGATCTCGACATCGACCTGGCGCGCGCGAATTTCGGGACGAGACGCCGCCGCTTGCGCGACGCTTTCATTCAAATCGGGATGACGTGCGCGATACTGCAAACGTCCGCTGGTGTCGAAGGGCGTTCCGTTCGTCCGCGAAGCGAGCCCGCAGAGTTCGTCGAGGCGAAGATACGAATTCTGCAGCCGCGTCTGCGCGTCATACAACTCCGGCTGCTCGTTGCCTAACGAGACCTCAGCGCGCCGCACATTCAGTTCCCCCACGGTGCCGGCCGCGAAGCGCTCCTCCTGCGC
>JALZAD010000342.1 GCA_030948555.1 Verrucomicrobiota bacterium
CAAAGGAAGATCGCATCGCGGTAGGAGTTCGCGATCGCAACGCGGGTATCGAGCGGAATGAAGCGGTCGTCCCTCCGCGTCATGACAGTGCGCAGGCCGGATTTGCGCAGTGTGTTCTCGACCCGCTTCGCCACATCGAGCGCGACGTTCTTTTCCGGGATGATGTTCTGGCGGATGCCGCCCGCATCCATGCCGCCGTGCCCCGCATCGATCACGACGGTCGAGAACGGCACGACCGGCGCTGCTTTGTGAATCGCGGCCGCGCGGTGCGAGCGCTTGTGCACGCGGTGTTTCGCGTGCGCATTGACCGGAGCGAAAAAGGCAGTCGTTAGGCTGAGCGCGAGAACGATCTGGAGCGCGCGCGAGTTAGCATGTCTGCAGAACATGCGATTTGCCTGAGCAATTCCGAGGCCGCCAATCTCTCGCGCGGTTCGCGGCTCGGCTTCCCCGCGCCTCTTCGCGAAACAAACTGGTCTGCTCGAATTCCACATGACCAAAAGAGAACGCGTCGTGTTCCTCGCGTGGATTGCAGTGATTGGATTGCCGTTGCAGTAGGTTAGCGGCCCACGAGGTAGTCTACGTCGCGCCGCTGGCGCGAACGAAAGCCCGGCGGACTTATATTGCGGTGCGGGATTTGTTCGAGTCACGCTCGACTTCGATCTCTTCACCATGCGAATCGAAGCTGAGTTCGAATCGCTGCAGGGCACCACGACGACGGCGCGCATTCATCGATCGCGGAAGAGGACGGCACCGTCGCCTTCGATGATGCGAACCTTGGGCCAGCGAAGTTCTACCGAATTGAGACTCTGCCCGCGATCGCTCCCGAAGTCCCGACGTGGGGTATTAGGCCGACTGCTTCGGACCGGTCCGACGCTTCAATTCCCAGACGCGCAATGCCGCGTTGAGAATGTCTTTGGTGCGGGTGAGTGAGTCCCGCTTCGCCATGCTCGCGCCTGGCGTTCCTCTCTTCTGGTCGTTGCCGCGCTTCGGACGCGGTGGCTTGTTTCGCGTGTTCTTCTCCATGGCTTCCCTCTGTGCCCTTCATAGACGGAAGGAGGGGGATATTGTTCGGCTAAATCGGCGCCATCCGCGGAATATGCGGACAGCGGCCGCACGAGAGTCGACGCTGGAAACGCGCGCGCGGCTGGCGCGGCGGTTCGGGTGTAGAGGCGGGTGTCCTCACCCGCAGCCTCTTGGGGATTTCGGCTGAGGACAGCCGACGCTACACCTATCGGCCAGCTGGCGGGCGGCGCGTGAGTCTTTGCCTGTCCGAGGTTGCTCGTATTGTTCTACTAACTTGCCGCTTTTGGTGCGCTTAGGCTCTTGCTGTACATCCCGGAGCGATCGAAGCAGCAGGGGCGCCGCTTTCCCGAGGCGAGCATGGAGCAGGCGTTCTTGACGCGACGGGTGCGGGTCTCGGCTTGCTTCGCGGAGGTGATCCAGTGGATCCAATCGCGTCGTGCGAGCGGCGTGATGTCCGCCCAAATGTCGCGGGCTTTCAGCGGGGCGCCGGCGAGCGCGGTGCGGAGGTCTGCCGGGACGGACGGCTCGGGCTCCTCCGACATGGGCGCGATTTCCAGGGTCAGCATGTCGCCGGGTTCTGCGCCGGCTGCTTTACGCAACCGTTGCTCGATTCTCAACCAGTGGCTTCCTTTGCCATCCGGCTCGAGCGTGGCTTGAAAGGGCGCATCGTTGATCGTGCCTTCGACAGCGGTCATGCTCCGGGCGGGAAGCTTCGCGCTCGCGTTCTTAGGCAGGATGAGAAAGGTCCAGGACTCGCCGTTCTGTCGCTCGGCGGGCACGAGGAGTTTTGCTCTGAAGCGGATCTTGGAAGCGAGCTTGGGCATCGGTTCAACAATGTGCAGGCGCGTATTGAAATATCACGACGGCACAGCGTGCAAGGCCGAACAACTTGCGTGACGACAGCTACTCCGCTTTTGGTTTGTGCGAATTAACCGTCCGGCTCGCTCGCTAGCTATTGCCGTTCCCGCGGGAGTCCGCGCTGCCACCGCGAGCGGCTGAAGCTGAGGCAACTGCGTAGGGCTTGAGTTAAGTAGCTAAGCTATCCGCCCACCTTTGTCAGGATAAAGGCGGCGAGGAAGCCAAGCACCGTGATCAGCCCCGCGAAATCGTGCGCTTCGGCGAATGCTTCCGGCATCATCGTGTCCACCAGCATGGAAAGGATTGCACCGGCCGCGATGGCGGTAGTCGCCGCGATCACATCATCGGAGAAATGGCTGAAGAGTCCGTAGCCGGCGAGCGCGGCTACGCCCGAGATCAGCGCGATTCCACACCAGACAGCAAAGACATATCGCGCCGATCGGCTGGCCCGCCGCATCCCAGCGGAGCTCGAGAGTCCTTCCGGCACGTTAGAGAGGAAGATTGCGATGACCGCAACGCTGCTGACCGTGCCTCCTTTGATCATGCTCACGCCGATCACGATCGACTCAGGGATGCCATCGAGCAGGGCCCCGATTGCGATGGCCATCCCGCTGCCGGCATCCTCCTCCTCTGATTTCTGCTGCACGTGGTGGCCGGAACGTTTCCGATGCTTTGCGCCCGCGCGATTCACGAACCAGTTCGCGGCAGTATAACTTGCGGCGCCGCCGATGAACCCGACTGCGGTCGCGTCGAAACCACCTCGTTTGTAGGCTTCGTCCATCAGATCGAAGGACAACGCTGAGATCAGCACGCCGCCACCAAACGCCGTGATCGCCGCGATCACCCGATGCGGCACACGCGCGTAGTAACCAACGGCTGCACCCAGGATAAGCGCCGAGCCGGCGACCAGTCCCCAAAAACCGGCAAGAAAGAGCTGCACGTCAGATGAATTGGCGGCGCATGATCAACCGCGCGCGAGCGGCCTTACACTGCCACGCGCGCACCCTTCCGATAGAACCCGCTCTAACGTGTCGGTCCAACCGATCGGACTCACCTCGACACGATCGCTCCACCGCAGATAGCTGACCCTTGATGAAGCCGCGACGAGCCGCGATGCCGTCTTCGACACCTTCAGGTTTCAGGCGGAGCTCGGACGCGCTCACCGGCGATCAGCGGGTCAGGGCCAAGTCGCTGCCGCGAAGCGTTTCTACTGTTGCGTCATGTTCAGCAGCGTAAGCTGACGCCTCAACACCGAAGCCAGCGATCATGCCTGATACGCCATCCGAAAAACTCGATCCCGGCGCGACCGACATCACGTCGGAACACGCTCGCGATGGCGCGCGGAAAAGGCGCGATCCAAATGAGCCGGCGGCAGTCGTGGGCTTCGGGGCGTCGGCCGGCGGCATTGCGCCGTTGCAGCAGTTCTTCGGCGACATGGAGCCGGAAAGCGGGCTGGCCTTCGTCGTGGTGATGCATCTTTCGCCGGACTTTGAGAGCCAGCTGGCGAGCGTCATTCAGCAGAAGACGACAATGCCAGTGACGCAGGTGACGGAGCCGGTGAAGGTGCAGGCAAACCACGTCTATGTGATTCCGCCGAATCACCAACTGACCTTCGAGGAGAACGTGCTCCACCTGGTGCCGCCGCAGCAAGCGCCGGGACGGCGGCTGACCATTGATCTCTTCTTCCGCACGCTCGCGCATTCCTACGGGCAGCGCGCCGTCTGCGTGATTCTCTCCGGCACGGACTCGGATGGGGTGATCGGCCTGAAACACATTCGTGCACAGGGCGGGCTGACCATCGTGCAGGACCCGAACGAGGCGCAGCACGACAGCATGCCGGCCACGGCGATCAGCACCGGCATGGTCGACTGGGTGCTGCCGGTCGACAAGATGGCGGCGAAGCTTCTCGAGTTCGTCCGGAACGAGAACCGGATGAAGCTGCCGCCGGAGATTCCCGAGGCGGAGGAGCCGGATGCGAAGGTGAAAGACGCGCCCGGCGGCGAAACCGTCTCGGATGAAACGCGATCGAGCGAAGACGAGGAAGCGTTGGCCCAAGTACTGGCGGACGTGCGGGCGCAGACCGGCCACGATTTCTGCCACTACAAGCGCGCGACCGTTTTGCGCCGGGTCGCGCGACGGCTCCAGGTCAATTCGCTGGAGACGATCCCGGAATATCTCGAGTTCATCCGCACGCACTCGATGGAGACGCGTGCGCTGCTCCAGGACCTGCTCATCGGCGTAACGCATTTCTTCCGCGATCGGGATGCGTTTGCCTCGCTCGAGGCGCACGTCCCGCAGCTCTTCGCGGGCAAGAAGAGTGAGGACGAGCTGCGCGTCTGGGTGGCGGGCTGCGCGACGGGAGAAGAGGCGTACTCGATCGCGATGCTGCTCTGCGAACACGCGGACCGGTTGGAGAACCCTCCGAAGATCCAGATCTTCGCCACCGACATCGATGAGCAATCGATCGCGGATGCGCGTGATGGCCTTTATCCGTCGATGATCGAAGCGGATGTCTCGCCGGAGCGGCTGCGGCAGTTTTTCGTGAAGGATCACGGCCGCTATCGCGTGCGCAAAGAGATCCGGGAGAAGGTGCTCTTCGCGGCGCACAACTTTCTGAAGGATGCGCCGTTCTCACGCTGCGACCTGGTCTCGTGCCGCAACTTGCTCATTTATCTAAACGGCAAAGCGCAGGAGCAGGTCTTCGACGTGTTCCATTTCTCGTTGCGCGCGGGCGGTCTCCTCTTTCTCGGCGGGGCGGAAAATCAGGGCCACGGGCAATCGCTCTTCACCCCGGTCGATACGAAAAGCCGCCTCTTCGTCCGCCGCTCCACGCCGCGGCCGACCTGGAAGGTGCCGATGCTCCCGCTCCGCGCCGGCACCTTTACCGGCCGCGCGCTCCCGCCGACCAGGGTTCGTCCGCTGCCGGCATTGACGCACAGTAGCGCGGACGACATCGCGACCGCTCCAGAATCAA
>JALZAD010000096.1 GCA_030948555.1 Verrucomicrobiota bacterium
ATGCATCGCCCAAATCCAGCAGGCAACGCGTCGTTATGCGAAACGGCAATTGACCTGGTTTCGTCGCCAAACTAGTTTTTCAGCGCTGAATCTCACCGGGAAAACCTTCGGAGAAAGCGTCGAATCGATCGGCGCGATGGCTCGTCTGTCATTCCCGGAAACACGATGATCGAGACGCAGCCGAAACAGCGCCAGGAGCGCGCGCTCCTCGTTGGACTGGAGAAGGACGGGACGAACAAGTGGGACCTCGCCGATTCGCTCGATGAGCTCAGGGAACTCGCCAGCTCAGCCGGCGCGGAAGTCGTCGATACGGTCACGCAAAAGCTCCACTCGCCGACCGCGCCCTACTACATCGGCAAGGGCAAGGCGGAGTTGATCAAGCAGTCGTTCCAGGATCAGCGCGTCACGTCCGTGATCTTCGACAACGAGCTCTCGCCCGCGCAGGGGCGCAACCTCGAGCACTTGTTTAATCGCAAGGTGCTCGATCGCACGCAGCTGATTCTCGACATCTTCGCGCAGCGCGCCCGCAGCCGTGAAGGCCGGCTGCAAATCGAGCTCGCGCAGCTGCAATATTTGCTCCCGCGACTGACGCGGATGTGGACGCACCTCTCGCGACAGACGGGCGGAATCGGCACCCGCGGCCCGGGTGAAACGCAGCTGGAAGTTGATCGCCGGCGCGTGCAGGAACGCATCGCGCGACTCGAGCGTGAGCTGGAGACGGTGCGCAAGGTGCGTTCAACGCAGCGCGAGGGACGTCGTCGGCATCAGTGGCCGGTCGCGGCAGTCGTCGGCTACACGAACGCGGGCAAGTCCACGCTGCTCAATCTCCTCACCGGCGCAGATGTCCTCGCGGTCGATCGGCTCTTCGCCACGCTCGACCCGACGACGCGCAGTTTCACTTTGCCGAACAAGCAGCGAATGCTCCTGACCGACACCGTCGGATTCCTGCGCAAGTTGCCGCATCAGCTGATCGAGTCCTTCAAAGCGACGCTCGAGGAAGTCAGCGAAGCCGACCTGCTGATTCATGTTGTCGACATCAGCCATCCGCGCCTCGAGGAGCACATCGAAGCGGTCAACGAAGTGCTGAAGGAGCTCGACGCCTTCGGCAAACAGACCGTGCTCGTCTTCAACAAAGTCGACGCTGCGCCGCGCGACCTCGTTGATGCATACCGGAACCGGTATCCGCGCAGCGTTGCGATTTCCGCGCGGACCGGCGAAGGCGTCGGCGCCCTCGTGCAAGTTTTGCAGGATGACGTCACTTCGTGGCACCTGAACCTCCGGTTCCATGTGCCCTTGAGCGAGTCCGCGCTGATCGCCGAGATTCATCGCGTTGGCCGCGTCCTCGAGGAGCGCTACGAAAGCGAGATGGTTGCGATCGTCGCGCACGTCCCGCGGCAGCTCGAGCAGAAGCTCGCGCCCTACGCGGCGAAGTAACGCAGCATTCGCCTGCCGCTCCGATGCCGGTTCAAGAATCACCGCGCCCGCAGCATTACCGCCATCCGTACGCTGTCCGGAAACGCGCGTGGCAGCAGCGGGTGAACGCGCGTCTCGGTCTCGACCGGATGCCGGTGATCAGGAAGCTGATCTACTCCGTCCTCGGCGTGACCGTGCTCCTGATCGGCATCGTCATGATCGTGCTGCCCGGACCAGCCATCCTGGTCATTCCCTTCGGCCTCGCGATCCTCGCCAGCGAGTACGCGTGGGCGCGACGGATCATTCGTCGCGGAAGAGTCTTCGTTGGCCGCATGCGCCGGCCGAAAGTAAAGGTGCGCACATGACCCCGCGTGAACGCGTCGCACAGCTCGTCGAAGTGTTTCCGGAAGTTTATCCGGGCGCGCACTGCGAGCTCGATTTTAAGACGCCGCTGCAGTTGCTCATCGCGACGATTCTCTCCGCCCAATGCACGGACAAGCGCGTGAACCTGGTGACGCCAAAGTTGTTCGAGCGTTACCGTTCCGCGACGGAGTACGCGCAGTCGTCGCCGGATGAACTCGAGGTCATGATCAAGCCGACCGGATTCTTTCGGAACAAAACGAAAAGCATTCGCGCTGCTTCTGCCGCGATCGTGGAGAAGCACGACGGCAAAGTTCCTGACACGATGGAAGGGCTCCACGCGCTGCCCGGCGTTGGACGGAAGACGGCCAACGTCGTGCTCGGCAACGCCTTCGCAAAAGACGAGGGCATCGTGGTCGACACGCATGTCGCGCGACTTTCCGCCCGGCTGCGCCTGACGAAACAAACCGACGCAGAGAAAATCGAAGCCGATCTGATGAAGCTCGTCCCGCGGAAGCATTGGACGATGTGGAGTCACTGGCTCATCTTGCACGGACGACGCCGCTGCTTCGCGCGGAAACCGGATTGTCACCAGTGCGAAGTCCTGCGGCTCTGCCCGAGCGGGAAGATCTTCATCCGCAACGGCGAAGCGCGGCCGTTACCGAACGCAGTTGCCTAACGAGTCAGGCTCGACTCGGCTTTCTCGAATGCGTCTTCCGCTTTGTCGTTTGCTTTGCCGGCTTTTTTCTCGGCGTGTTCTGCCGTTTCGCGCACGCGCTGGAATTCGCCTTCGATACTCTTCAAATCGTCATCGCTCAGCTTCTCCAGATTAACGAGGTGATTGCGCGCGCCATGGACCGCGCGGATCAACTCATCGAGCTTCAGGTGTAACGCCTTTGAATCGCGGTTCTGTGTGTTTTGAATGAGAAAGACCATCAGGAACGTGACGATCGTCGTTCCGGTGTTGATGATCAGCTGCCAGGTGTCGGAGTAATGGAAGATGTGCCCGGTCGCCGCCCAGACAAGGATGATGATGATCGCGATAACGAAGGCCCATGCGGTGCCGAGAATCTCGGAGGTGTTCCGCGCGAAGATGCGGAAGACATCACGGACGCGGCAGAAAAAATCGCGGTCTTCTTCGGGGCCAGCTTTGTCGGTTTTCGCGGCGATAATGCTTGTGAATCGGTTTTCTCTCAGCGGGTGCGCTTATGAGTGATGACGTAGACGGGGCGCACCATTCAGGCATTCACCTGAATCTCGACGAAGCTTGGAAAGACCTCACCGGCCTCGAGACGCTCGATGCGACGCGCTGGGGACCGCAGTTGCGCTTCTCTGCGCCGGGTAAGCTGGTCGAACAGTTCTATCGCGAATGCGCGCCGCGGCTCAGTCGCTTCACCCTCTACGGCTCGGGCGATTTTCATCATCTGAGCGCGCTTTGGGTTCGTCGCCTTCAGGACCCGTTCATTCTCGTCTCGTTCGATAATCACCCGGACTGGGATATCCGTCCGCCGCGCTGGGCTTGCGGCGGCTGGGTGAACCGCGCGCTCGAATTGCCACTGCTGCAAAAGGTCGCGGTTTGGGGCTGCGGGAACTTTGAATGCTGGTGGCCGGCGCAGACCTTCGGGAATCGCGCCGCGGAACGTTCCGGCAAACTCGAACTGCACGTCTGGGGTGATCAACGTCCGGTCGCGAAACGAAACCGCCGCGGCGTCATCTTGCGTGCGACCTGGCGAGACACTTTCGAACGATTCGTTAGGCAGCTTGCCGGCGCGAACATCTACGTCACGATCGACCTCGACTGCCTAACGAGTGCAGAAGCGGTCACGAACTGGGAGAATGGGATGTTCGAAGTCGACGATCTCGTCTGGGCGCTCAGGTCTTTGCGGGCCGCGGCGCGCGTGATCGGCGGGGATATCTGCGGCGCATATTCGGAGCCGAAGTACGCGCGGGCGCAACAACGGTTCGTCTCCCAATGGGATCATCCGAAAATTGCGCAGCCGCTTCTCGCACAGGCACGTGAGATCAACCAGCGGACGCTCGCGCGTTTGTGGCCGGTGTTAACTGACCGAGACCAAAACGACGCCGGCGGTGATTAGCAGTGAGCCGACCAGCAGCGGGACCGTGAGCTTTTCGCGTAACCAGATCGCTGCCGCCGCGCTGATGAAGATCACGGTTAGGCCTTGGAAAGGGTAAAGGTAGCTAAGGTCGAGTCGCTGGAGCAGGCCGAGATTAAGGAAGTAGGAGATCGCCATCGTTGTCGTGCCTACCACGATGTAGAAGCCGAAGGTGCGCTGCGCGTAGCCTTCGCGCGTCGTCGATTCCATTGCGCGTTTCAGCAGGAGCTGCCCGGCAACGAACGCGATGAGCGAGCTGAGGATCAGAAGGAACACCAGCGGCGTCATAGCTTTTCCTCCAGCTCCGCGGCGGGTCGCGCGACTAAGGCGAGCCCGCAGAGGACGAGCGCGATGCCGCACCAACGCAGGGTTGTGATTCGTTCGCCGAGGACCAGCCAGCTACTTAACGGGATGAGCACGTGCACAGCTTGCGAAGCAGGGAAGGCGACCGAGAGCGGCAGGTGTTTGATGGCATAAAGCCAGGTGACGAAACTCAGGATGGTGAAGAGCATGCCGAGCCAGACGAGCGGCGATGCTAGTGTCGTTAGGCCAGTCCAATTCCAATGCTCGGCCACGTGTGCGGTGGCGACCGCGCCGCGTTTTTGAAAGAGCTCGGAAATCGCGACGGAGACGGTGCTGATCGCGACCTGCAGCCAGGGATTGCGCAGGGCGCTAAAGCTCGTGCGCATTCGGGAACCTGTGCAGGACCGGATCGTGGCGCGTCGGCGCCATGAGCGGGAGAACGCGGCGGAAGATTGGCCGGAGCAACGGCGAGGTGTGCAGGACGTAGAGATCTAGCGGGCCGAGCAGACAATCGAGATGCAGCTTCGGCTCATAGTTAAGTGGACTGCTCACGTAAGTGGTCAGGCCTTGCTCGATGCACCAGCGGATGATGTCGCGAAAGGTCACGAAGTAGAGATGGAGATCGAGTGCGACGCGGTAATCCAGTCCCAGGTAGTCGTCGTAGAAAACGCCGTTGTGAACGAGCGCAATGGTGAAGGCGATGATCCGCCCGCCTTGTCGCCAGATCATAAAGCGCGCGCGGTCCGGCATGCGTTCGCCGAGCGCACAGAGGAACTCTTTGGTCAGCGTCTCGAACTTCATCGAGGAGCGCTCGTGCACAGCGAGGTAGAGCGGGTAGACCTCGTCGATGAACGGGGTCACGTCGTTGACCACTTCCATCTCGATCGGCTCCGCTTGTTCAACGCGTCGGAATTTTCTCCGCAAATCCTTGCGCGTTGCTTTGCTAAGGTGCGCGAAGTAGTCGTCGAAGCTGCCGTAGGTGAGGTCGAGGCGGGTGACCGGCATGCTCGGAATGCGGGTGAAGCCGTGCGCGCTCAGAATGCCTAACGAGTTGCGATACTCCGGCGCGAAGTCCTTGCAGACGACGAGGGACGCTTTCGCCGAGCGCGCGTAGGGCAGGAGAGTTTCGCCGAGGGCGGAGGCGAGCCAAGCTTCATCGGAGTTGCGACAGTTTCCGAGATAGCCGCTGCCGGCGGCGTTGCCGATCATGAGCGTGCGCATGGTGAGAAACGCGGGAAAGAACCGGCGGACGAACTCGACCGGTGCGCGCAACGCCGGCATGCCCTCAACCAGGTTCTGCCGCAAGAAGAAGACCGGTTGTACGCCGCGCACCTTCCCATCGCCGTCTTCGTAGACGAGGTAGCGATGCTCAAAATCCTGCCGCAGCGTCTCCTCGACGATCTCGTAAAAACGATGGTCTTTTGCTTTCCCTGCGAAGGCCTCCCGCCACGCGTCCGACTGCTTTAGCGTCGCAAGTGTGGCGAGGCGCAGCACGCCGTTGCGGAACGGAATGGTGCGTTCCGCCGCGGTCATTTTGCGCGCGCGCGGCTCGCTTAGCTCTGCGAGTTGCGCGATGACAGCTGCTCCTCTTCGTCGCGCGTGGTATGCACGCGCAGATCACCGCTGCGAATGTAAACGTCGCGCTGCGGAAATGGAATTTCGATACCGGCTTCCTTAAGCTTCTTTGCGATGGCGAAGTTCAAGTCGCTCCGAAAACGCCGCGGCCGATAGCTCATCTCGCTGCTCCAGACGACCAGCTCAAAGTCGATCGAGTTGTCACCGAATTTCTCGAGGAAAACGGAGACCGGGGGGTCCGGCAAGGTTTTCGGGTGTTCCCGGCCGGCCGCAATAAGCGCCTCGGTCACTTTCTCGAGATCGCTTCCGTAGGCCACGCCAATCGGGATGCGGAAGCGCACCCGCGGATCGCCGTAGGTCCAGTTGGTCACCGGCGAGTCGATGAACTTCTGGTTCGGCACGATCGTGGTGATGTTGTCGTTGGTCACGATGACGGTGCTGCGCGCGCGAATTTTCTGCACCTGCCCGGTGACGCCCGCGACCTCGACGCGGTCGCCGATGGTGATCGGCCGCTCCGCGAGAATGACGAGCCCGCTGATGAAATTGCTCGTGATATTTTGCAGCCCGAAGCCGATGCCGACGCCGACCGCACCCGCAAAAACGGTCAGCGCTTCGAGATGGATCCCGGTGTTTTGGAGGACGACGAAAATGCCGACGACGAGGACAAGATTCGAGGCGATCTGCGAGATCGCGTATTGCAGCGATCGATCGAGCCCGCTGTGGACGAGGAAGCGGTTGAAGAGGAAACGCTTCGTCCGCGAAGAAATCCAGAAGACGAGAAAGAGCAGGCCGATGAGCAGAAAAATCTGGAGCAGACTGATCGGCACGCCGGGCAGCGGCGCGCTCCAGGAGAGCGGAACCCCGAGGCCGTTCACCGCTGCGACGGTGAAGAAGACGAGCGCCGCCGCGCTTAGGATCGTGGTGATG
>JALZAD010000351.1 GCA_030948555.1 Verrucomicrobiota bacterium
GTGTAATCGATCAGGAAGAGATTCCCGCGGCTCTGCTCGAAGACGTTGCTGAAGTGGTTGCGATCCAGGAAGCGCGCGCGCTCTTCTTCGCCATCCCAAAAACCAAGCGCGACGCCGGCCGCCGCGCTCACGATGTAATCGCTTTCGCGGTTCGCGTGCTGGATGAAAATGTTGTCGTCGTACGTGCCGAGCAGAAGCAGGTGCGGCGAAAATCTCCATCGACCCGCGCTTCCGGCGGGACGCGGCTCAATCAGTTCAACCGCGTCACTCGCGGAGTAGGCAACGGCGGTCGATTCACCGAGTCCGGTTCCAGCATCGACGGGCATCCACTCTCCTCCCAGTTCGGCTTCGGGAAGTGTTCCAGTCTGTTCGCGCGCCGGTTCCTGCGCGAGGTACGGCGCCGCCGCGGCAAGGTAAGTCTCGCCTTCGGGCGGAGGAGTCGCGATGCCCTGGCCTAACGAGTGAGACGCGAGGCCGCACGTGAATCCGAGAGCCGTTAAGCACCCGCTCACCCTCGCGACATAACGATGTTGAAATGCCGTGGACCGGCACATTTGCGAAAGCCTGCGAACCATGGCGGTCAGACTTGGCGCTGCCTCTGATCCGTGGTTCGAGAGGCGCTTAAATCGCTGTTTAGCGCGCGACGAACGCCCGTCTGCCGAGTGGCTCGCTCGTCGTTAGGCTTACCACACGCCGTCGGAAAAAATGCACGCGGATTGCGAGCTGTACGCGCTGCTCGCGCGAGTTCTGGGAGGGGCGCTCGCATATCCGCGGTGATAATTATAACTACTCGCGATGTCAATCATATACCACCGGAGCCGCTAGGTAGAATTCGACATTCCAGCTCGAAAGCGGATTTACTAGAATAAAGTAACTACGCATCTCGGGTAACGCCTTCGATTCCGCTACCGTGACGTAACTGCCTCGCGTTGTTCGGCCGGTCACGTTTCGCGATGGCACGCGTGGGACAGATAAGAGTTAGCCCTACATCCGTTCTCTTCCATCACTTCGTATCTCTCGCACAAAGCATGGAAATCACGACGATCAAAGGGGGGCGCGTTCGGGGAACAGGACGCAATAACGACACGAAGACTATTGACCTAGACCGCGGTAAACGTGACTTCCCTATCATCGTCCATTCCCATCTCTGTTGGGATTGGGTCTGGCAACGTCCTCAGCAGTTTCATTCGCGCCTCTCACAACGTCATCCAATTCTTTTCGTTGAGGGTCCGCGGGTCAACGACCAGATCACGAACTCGTCTGTCACGCTGCGTGAAGTCGCCGCGTATCCGAACATCATCGTGGTGCAGATGGAAATGCCGGCTTCGCGTTGGAGCGATGGCGCGTGGGTCGACAGCGAGCGCCGTCGGCTTGTGAAATCCGTCCTCGCAGGTCCGCTAGGGCAGCGTTTCGTGCAGCCGGTGCAGTGGTTTTACGATCCCATGGCCGTCACTGCCTTTGCCGGTCACATGGATGAGCAGGCGATCGTCTATGATTGCATGGACGAACTGTCGAAATTCCGCGGCGCACCGCCGGAACTGATTCGCCGCGAGCGCGACCTGCTGGCGGTTGCGGACGTCGTTTTCGGAGGTGGTCCGAAGATGGCGCAGGCAAAGCGGCGATATCATCAAAATGTCTATTCCTACGGCTGCGGTGTCGACGTGAAGCACTTCGCAAAAGCGCGACACGCCCGCACCCGGGTTCCTGCGGACGTGGCGCAGCTCACGGGTCCGACGCTCGGCTACTTCGGCGTCGTCGATGAGCGCCTCGACTATGACTTGATTGCTCGGCTCGCTGATCACAACACCGGCTGGAATGTCGTGATGGTCGGACCTTGGACCAAAGTGGATCGAGCCTCACTCCCGGAGCGCCCGAACCTTCACTGGCTCAGCGGCCGCGACTACTCCGCGCTGCCGGCTTACGTGAAGAAGTATGACGTCTGCCTGATGCCGTTCGCGCTCAACGAAGCGACCGAGTTCATCAACCCAACCAAGGCGCTCGAGTACATGGCGAGCGGCCGACCGATCGTGTCAACCGCAGTGGAGGATGTCGTGCTGCAGTTCAATCACATCGTTGACATCGTCGACACACAGGACGCCTTCATCGGCGCCTGCGAGAAAGCGATTTCGGCTCCCGACCGCACCAAACTGAAACTCGGCCTTGCGCTCGCGGGACAGAACTCATGGGAATCGATCGTCGCGCAGCTGGAGAAGCACGTGAATGATGTCCTGGCGACCGAGACGAGTGTAGCGAACACCGCGGCGTAAGCGCGGAAAGACACGTGCGCCACCGGAAGGGCGGCTGGTTGCACGCGGGACTAACGAAATGAACGCAACAAACCAGAAACCGCTGGAGTTGTGGGGTGGTGTCGAGTGCACCATTAACCGTGTTGGCGATCGCTATTTCAGCCAGCTCGCGCGCAATCAGCACCGCGAGCGGCTTGATGATCTCGATCGGTTTGCTGAACTCGGACTTCGCGTCCTTCGCTTTCCGATCTTGTGGGAGGATCTCGATGACTCGTTAGGCGAAGAACGCTGGCAGGCCATCGACGCACAGCTGGCGCGCATGCGCAGCCTCGGTATGCGCCCGGTCGCCGGGCTGGTTCATCATGGCAGCGGCCCGTCTCACACCACCTTGATCGACCCGCGGTTTCCCGAAAAATTGGCCGCTTTCGCCAGCACCGTTGCGCAACGTTATCCCTGGATCGACGCCTATACGCCGGTCAACGAGCCGCTCACCACCGCGCGCTTCAGCGGCCTTTATGCGCATTGGTATCCCCACGGCCGCGATGGATTCACCTTCGTCCGCGCGCTCCTCAATCAACTCCGCGGCGTCGCGCTCTCGATGCGCGCGGTTCGGGAGTTCAATCCTGCGGCGGTGCTCGTCCAGACGGATGATCTCGGGAAAACTTTCAGTTCGCCGAAGCTGCAATATCAGGCCGATTTTGAGAACGAGCGGCGCTGGCTCACGTGGGACCTGCTCGCCGGACGCGTCGGGCGCGAGCACCCGATGTGGCGATATCTCCTTTCCATCGGCGCCGATGAACGCGACGTCGCCTGGTTCGCTGAAGATCCCTGTCCGCCCGACATCATCGGGGTCAATCACTACGTAACGAGCGAGCGCTACCTCGACGAACATTTGCGCGACCATCCGCCAGCGACACATGGTGGTAACGGCTGGCATCGTTACGCGGACGTGAGTGCGGTGCGCGCGCGCTTGGAGGGCGTTGATGGTCCCGAGACATTGCTTCGCGAAGCAGTCGCGCGTTACGCGCTGCCGATTGCGGTGACCGAGGCTCATCTCGGATGCACGCGCGAAGAACAGCTTCGTTGGCTCGCTGAAATCTGGACTGCCGCGCAGACCCTCCACTGCGAAGGAAACGATGTGCGTGCCGTTACCGTTTGGTCGCTGCTCGGCGCGTTCAATTGGGACAGCTTGCTCACACGCGATGTCGGTAGTTACGAGCCGGGCGTTTACGATTTGCGCGGCGGTGCACCGCGCGAGACCGCCATCGCGAAGATGGTCCGGAGCCTAGCGAGCACTGGCACCTTCGAGCATCCGGTCATGCACAATCCCGGATGGTGGCGCCGTCGTGTGCGGCTCCGCCCGACGATTGCGGCACGTTCGCGCGAAGAGTGCCCGTCGGACGACGTGATCGTCCGCTTCGTTCCAGACGAGGTGAAAACGTCAAGCGCAACGCCGCTCTTGATCACCGGCGCGCGCGGCACAATTGCGAGCGAAGTCATCCGCGCTGCCGAGTTGCGTGGCCTTTCCTACGTCGCGCTTGCACGCGAGGAACTCGACGTCGCCGATGCGCAGTCCGTCAGCAGTGCGCTCGAATCGCTGCAGCCGTGGGCGATCGTTAACTGCGCTGGATTCTCGCGAGTCGATGACGCGGAGGCCGCAGAACAGGAGTGCGTGGGCGCGAATGCACACGGCACCGCAAACCTGGCCAGCGCGTGCGCCGCGGCAGAAATCCCCCTCCTCACCTTTTCATCCGACCACGTCTTCGACGGCGACAAAGGCAGCGCTTATGTCGAAAGCGATTCGTGCAGTCCGCTGAATGTTTTCGGCACCTCGAGGATGCTGGGAGACCTCAGTGCCCTGACGCTTTGCCCAAAGGCTCTACTCGTTAGGCCGGGAAAACTCCTCGCGCCGTTCAGCGAAACGAGTCCGCTCGTGCAAATCCTCCGCCAGATCGCGCGTGGAGAGCAGGTGCGCGTTGCGAATGATGTTCGTCAATCGGTGAGTTTCCTGCCGGAAGTGATCACCGTCGCGCTGGATATGTTGATCGACGCCGAGACCGGCGTCTGGCACGTCGCGAACACCGGCATCGTGACGCCGTTTGAGCTCGTGCGGAGCGCTGCGCAACTTCTCCAGCTCGATTCATCTCTCGTCGAAGGCGTGCCGGAATGGACTTTGCGCCGGCCCGCGCCACGCGCGCGCAACCGCGCACTCCTCAGCGAACGCGCGCAGTTCCTTGCCCCGCTCAGCGATGCGCTCGCGCGGTATTGCGCGGAACTGCCGCCGCTCGTCGAAGTGCTCGAGCCAGCCATCGGCACTCGTTAGGCAACGACGCCGCACATCCGCGCCGGCGTTCGCTAACGTTCTCCAGACGAGCAGGAGCCCATGAAAACCGCTGAATTTTCAGAGAGGCAGCTTCGTGCGCAGGGCGCAGAGTTAGTCGAAGCCGGCGTGCGTTACCGCACGTGGTGCAAGCACGCCCATGCGTCTGTTGTCATCGTCGACGAGAAGAAGAATGTCTGTCGCACGGTTCCGCTTGAATCGGAAGGTGGTGGGTACTTCAGCGCGATCGACGACGAAGGTCGCACGGGTGATTTGTATCTCTACAAGTTCGGCGACAGCCAGGGCTGGCCTGATCCGGCGTCGCGCTGGCAGCCACAAGGTGTGCACGGACCGGCCATGGTGATCGATCCCGGCAAGTACTCGTGGAACGACCACGCGTGGCAGGCGCCTCCTTATTCAGAGCTGATCATCTACGAGCTGCACATCGGCACGTTCACGGAAGCGGGCACCTTCGCAGCCGCGCTCGCGAAACTTCCGCAGCTCGTTGAGCTCGGCGTGAACGCAATCGAGATCATGCCGCTGGCTGATTTTCCGGGCGCGCGAAACTGGGGTTACGACGGCGTCGCGCTCTATGCGCCGTCGCGCACTTACGGACATCCGGATGATTTGCGCGCGCTAGTCGATGCGGCGCACGGCCATGAGCTCGCGGTGATTCTCGACGTGGTCTACAACCACATGGGTCCGGACGGAAATTACCTCGGCGTTTATCACGAGGGCTACTTCAATCCTGACCACAAAACGCCCTGGGGCGCCGGTCTGCATTTTGAAGAAGAAGCGGTGCGCGAGTTCTTCGCGGATAACGCGCCGTATTGGATGCGCGAGTTTCACATCGACGGTTTCCGCCTCGATGCGACGCATGCGATCGCGGATTCATCCGAGCGCCACATCCTTGCTGAAATCAGCGAACGCATCCATGAACTCGGCGGTTTCCTCGTGGCGGAAGACGATCGCAACGAGCCCGAGCTTCTGCGCGCAACGAGCGAAGCCGGGCTCGGTTTCGACGGCGTCTGGTCGGACGATTTTCATCACGTCATTCGCGTCATGCTCACGAAGCAGCGCGAAGGCTACTACGAGAACTTCCGCGGCACGCCGGAGGAATTGAGCGAAGTCTTGCAGCACGGCTGGCTCTATCGCGGCGAGCGCAAACGCATCGACGGCACGCTGCGCGGCGGCGAGTCGATCGACTTCTCGCCCGACCACTTCGTCTACTGCATTTCGAACCACGACCAGGTCGGCAATCGCGCGTTTGGCGAGCGGCTCGGGCACATCATCGAGCCGGCGGCTTACCGCGCCGCCTCGGCGCTCATCTGCATCGTGCCTTACACGCCGATGTTGTTCATGGGTCAGGAATGGAACGCGTCGACGCCGTTCCAATTCTTCACTGATCACAACGCCGATCTCGGCAAACTGGTGACAGAAGGACGCCGCCGGGAGTTCGAGCACTTTGCGGCCTTTCGTGATCCGGAAACCCGTAACAAAATTCCCGACCCGCAGGCTGCAAGCACCTTCGCGAATTCGAAATTGCGCTGGGACGAAGCGGACCAGCCGGAGCATGCCGGGGTGCGTGAGTTATATCGCGAGTTTCTCCGGCTGCGCGTTTCGCATTGGGCATTGCGTGATAGGTCGCGCGACAATTGGCGCATAGAGAAAGCATCGAGCGGCATCGTCTTGCTCTACTTCGGAGAGAACGCGGCGCGTTGCGTCGTCGCGATCGATCTCGTCGGCGGCCACTCCGTGCCGGATGAGATCCGCGGCTGCAATCCCCTGCTCTCGTCGAACGACAAACGTTTCGGCGGCGACGACGCGAAGGATTTCAGAGATCCGACGACCGCGGTCTACGAACTCGCCTAACGAGTCGTTCGATTAACGCGCGAGCACCACAAGACGTCGCGCGCGACGCGGCATGCGCTCAAGACAGGGCGAGATGCATTGCGCGGCCGAACCAATAACCAGCCGGCTTTTTTCGCCGGCCACTGCGATCGAGCGCATTCTGCCGAAGAGCGACTTCGTCGAATCGAACGCGTCGCGAACGTGCTCGCTCACCGTCCGATGCGCGCCGATTGCTGTGCGCAGCAGGGCTTTGGGGGGCGAATGCTGCAGCCAATACAAGCCGCCGCTTTCGGTGATCGTTTGTTTCATCGAAACCTCCGTCCCTCTCTATTCGCCGAGCACCCGCGCGACGGTCGCTTTTCTCTACCCCGCCAGTCGGTTGCTCGGCCGCGGAAGAGCAGACGTCGCGTCGTCTTCCCAGAGCCTGCATCAGTCGCGCGGGCCGAGCGACGTCCACTTACGAAACGTGTCGCCGCGACGGAGGAGGTCGAGCTTATCGGCGCGACAGGTTTTCGCCTCATGAACGCGCGCATCATGAGTTTCGCCGAAATCTGCCGCAATCAGCAGCTCAACCAAACGCGGCGTAAGGAAAAATCTTAGCCGGAAATATCCCGCATTTTCTCCATCCACCGTTTCTGACGCCGGCGTTTCATACCTCGCAAGGGCCAAAAGGGAAAGATGCGGCGCGGACGTGCGACGTGCGGAGATCGAAAGATGTTTTGCTGTGCCGTCCGCGTCGCTAATCCTGGTCCCCTCACGTGATCTTCTCGGTCGCGTAGATGTTCACGTCGAAGCCGTCTTCGAAACAGACATGCTCCGGGTTGCTGACGAACTCGGTGTAGCCGGCGAGCTGTGCAGGAAGCGCGGAAGCGGCGACGAGCTCGGCCGGGCGTGGACGATACGGCACATGCGAGACCTGTCCGCGGAGGAGTGAACGGCCGCGGCGCGCGAACAGGTAGTAGCGTTGCAGAAGGAAAAACTCGAGCGACTCGGGTGTTGTTTCACGCCCATCGCCGCTCGGCCGATATCGGTAACGCGCGACTTCAGCGGTTCCGCTCCGTCGCGATGAGTAGTCGATGAATTCGCCGCAGCTCGCGCTCATCTTCGCGTGGCGGTATTCGAGACCGGTGAGCAGGCGCGCGATGACGACCGCGAGCGGTTGATCGCAATCGAGCGAGTAGAACCAGACGCCCGGCACGCCGTCTCGATCGAAGACATAGGTCCGCACATTCAGCTCCTGGAAATGCGAGATCCACGGCACTGTCGGCAGCCCGACTGGCCGCACATTGCGCATGAAAAACGGAGCGATCGCGACATACGCATCACGGTCGAATGTGTCGACCGTGAGACCTTCCGGCAGCGTCGCCTGGACTCGCGTCGGCGGCACACGCCAGTGCAGGAACAGGAGCGACTCCCAACGCTGACGCATAACGAGCGGTCGCCGTCCGTTCGGCTCGCATGCTGCGACTCGCGCAGCTGTGTCAGGCACCTTCATCCACATATCCTCGTGCAGACGGCGGAACTCTGCTCAATCGCGATCGCGGCGGCGTTCGGCGGCCAACTGCGCTGAAGCGCCGAATCGTAAATCCAATCGGCTGCGCAACCGCGTTCCTTGGAAGTGCAGGCGAAGAGTGCGAGGCAGCTCGAGCTAGAACACGCCGCGGAAGCGGAGCGTGAACTCGAGCGCTACTGTGCGGAATTTCCGCGCAGCCCTTCGGCTCTCCGCCGTCCGCGCATCATGCTGCGGGGGCATAGTTGGATCGCATTGCTCGGCAGCACGCTGCAGGACGGTATCGCCGGGATTGGCAACACCGTTCGCGCCGCGCTCCGGGCGTTCGACTCGCAATATGCTGCCTCAGGGAAGAAGCGCACCGAGCGCTGGTAGGCAGTCATCGGCGGCAAGATTGCCGAACGTTCTAACGACTCGCGGCGGATACGTTCGATGACGAACCGCGCGTCGTGAAAGATTACCGCAACTCGTTCCGGGGACGGCGACGAATCCGGTCGGCGCGTTCCGCGAAGCGACCGAAGCGCGGGCGCGGGAGATCTGGGAAGAGGAAGGCCGGCCGGATGGACGCGCCGAACAACACTGGCTCTAAGCCGAAGCGGAACTCGGTCAGCGCAACAGCTAGCCATCCGGGGATCACTACATGAGCTACATCAAACAAATGTTCGAAACGCATCCGGTGAATCCTTCATCGAATCACGCGGTTGCGATTGAATGCATCACCGCGTCCTACTCCTGCGCGGAAGCGTGCAACGCCTGCGCTGATGCGTGCCTCGGCGAAAAGAACGTCGCCGAGATGGTGCGATGCATTCGCGATTGCAATGACTGCGCGGATGTCTGCCTCGCGACCGCGCGGATCATCTCGCGCTTCACGCGGACGGACAAAAAGCTCGCCGGCGCGCAGCTTCGCGCCTGCATCGAAGCGTGCCGCGTTTGCGGTGAGATGTGCGCGCAACACGGCTCGCGCTTGGAACATTGCCGCGTCTGCGCGGAAGCATGCGGACGTTGTGCCGACGAGTGCGAAGCGCTTCTCGCGCAGTAGCAAAACTCAGAGCAAGCCGCGCCGGCGGAAGTCGCCGATATTTCCGCCGGAGGAACGCTCGATCAGGTCGATCGTGAACTTGAGCAGGCAAACCTCCCACGCTTCGTCGACGCCCTGAATCACCGCGCGCCGTTCTTCGCCCGAGTTCTGCACCTGCGCCTTCGTGCGCGCGACCACCGCGTCGATTGGCTCGCGTACCGTGTTCTCGCTCACGTTGCTTTTGCGGAACTGAAATCCGTAACGCAGGAGCGCGACGTTGCGCAGCCGTTCGCGTACACGATCGGCGTAGTGTTGCGCCTGTTCGCCGAAGCCTTCGAGGAGCAACCGCGCGAAATGATCCGGCGTTACAATCTGCGGCCGCTCAGCATCGATCTGGCCGTCGCGCACGCGGACTTCGTTCACCCGATCCATCATTTCCGAGATGAGATAGAAGCGAAAGCTGGTCGAGCCGAAGGTCGCGATCTGCTGCTCGGGAGCGAGGATCACCTGCGTGTTCTCGGCCGCGTACTGAATGTCGTCTTCGCTCCACATGAAGCGCGGAAGCTACGACGCCGCACGACGCGCAACAACCACCGTGCTGTAGCGTGCGCTGTCCTCAGCGCACAACCCAATGATCCAGGCACCCTCGCGCGTGATCGGCTGAGAACAGCCGACGCCATATCAATCAGCTATCGGCGGCGCGGCATTCGGCGGCGGGCGTTGCGCGCGCCAAAGGCGGATCATCTCGTAGGTGAACATGGCGAGCGCGATCCAGATGAGAGAAAACGTGATCAGGTGGGCGCGCGTGAACGGCTCATGATAGAGGAACACGCCGAGGAAAAATGTGCCGCTCGGCGCGATGTATTGCAGGAAGCCGATGGTGGTCAGGCGCAGATGTCTGGCGGCGTATCCGAACCAGACGAGCGGCAAACCGGTGACGAATCCGCTGCTGATTAAAAGGAGCGAAAGTCCCCAGTGCGGGACGCCGAAGATTCCGCCCGTTCGTACGTGAAGGAAGACGAGGAACACGATCGCGAGCGGCAGGAGCATCGTGGTTTCGAAGAACAACCCGGGAATCGCAGCGGTCCCGGAATTCTTGCGCAGCAGACCGTAGAAGCCCCACGACACACAGAGCCCGAGCGCGATCCACGGCACGCGCCCGTAGCCAAACGCGAGGTTGAGCACGCCGACCGTCGCGAGGATCACGGAGGCGACCTGAAGTCTCGTTAGGCGCTCGCGCAGAAAGAACGCGCCGAAGAGGACATTGACCAGCGGGGTCATGAAGTAGCCGAGGCTCGTCTCGAGCACGCGGCCGACATTCACCGCCCAGATGAACATGAGCCAGTTGCACGAGATCGCGATCCCGCTCGCGAGGCAGTAGAACATCGTGCGGCGCGTCCGCATCGCGGCGCGCACTTCGGCCCAGCGACCCTGCCAGGTGAGAAGCGAGACGAGAAACGCCGTCGTCCAGACGAAGCGATGCGCAAGAATTTCGGCCGCCGGGACGCTGGCGAGAAACTTCCAGTAGATCGGAATGATGCCCCAGAATCCAAACGCGCCGATGCCCGCGAGGAGCGCGGTTCGTTCTTCGCGGGAGTGAGCAGCAGCGGAGCGCACGCGCAGACATTGACTTGCCCCGCCGCCCTCGTCATCTCTCAACTGCGGTGCAGTTCACGAGC
>JALZAD010000356.1 GCA_030948555.1 Verrucomicrobiota bacterium
CCCACTGGGCATCCATCGGACCGCTCGCGCCGAGCACGGTTTTCTTGCCTCGCTTCTGCGCCCAATGCGCGGCGCCGCCGACCATCTCACAGAAGATCAGCCAGTTCGGGTCAAGGGTCGTGTCCCACTCGAGTGGGTTCTTCGGCTTGTTCCAGAGCTCGACCCATTCGAAGTGCTCGCCGAAACGCGTGATGAAGACGTCGAGGAAATCCGCGTACTGCTTCGGGTCGCGCGGCGGTGAGCAACTGTGCGGTGCGATGCCTAAAGTCGGTGGCGTGTAGTGGAAACAGGGGAGGATCTTGACCTCGCGGGCGAGCCGCGGAAGCAGCCACGCGTACCAGTCCTGCCCGCCGACGTCGTGCCAATCGGCCCAGGAGATGCCAGTTCGCAGCTCGCTAACGCCGATCGCTTTGAGGTCGGCGAGAAGCTGTTCGACGCGCGCTTCTTCGCCGGGCCGCAGCCATTCCAGTACACCTAAAAGCGGACGGGCGGCGGCACCGCTCATACGGCAAGCCCTCTCGCCGCGAGTTCACGCGACGCATCGTCGATCTTATCGACGGCGGTTTGGCCGTCGAGCCACTCAGCGATTTCGACTAACCCTTCTTCGAGCGTCACGGCGGGCTCGTAACCCAGAACATCCCGCGCTTTGGATATATCGGCGAAGCAGTTGCGGATGTCGCCGACGCGGCAACGCCCGACGATCTCCGGCTCGATGTGCGGCTTGTTCAACACACGGGCCATCTCTTCCGCGATTTCCCGGATCGAATAATGATGGCCGCTGCCGACATTGAAGACGTTGTCTGCGGCTTCCGGGACCTCAAGCGCGAGCCGGCACGCCTGCGCGATGTCGTGCACGCTGACGAAGTCTCGCTGTTGCTTGCCATCTTCGTTGATCAGCGGCGGATTGTTGTTCAGGAAGCGGGCGGCAAAGATCGCAAGCACGCCGGTGTACGGATTCGAGAGCGCCTGACGCGTTCCGTAGATGTTGAAGAAGCGGAGCCCGACGGTGGCGATCCCAGAGGCGCGGCCGACGGTCATGCAGAGGCGTTCCTGCTGATATTTCGAGATCGCGTAAACCGACGGCACGGCCGGGCATTTTGACTCCGGCGTCGGAACCGGCGCGAGCGGCTCCATCCGGTCCGCGAACTTCCCAGTCGTGCGCCTTCAGCTGCTCGAGACTGCGTTCCTCGCCTGCAACTCGTTCGCCGCGACACGTCGCATAGAGGCCCTCGCCGTAAATGCTCATGCTCGAAGCGACAAGAAGGCGTTCGACGGGATTTTGAGCGAGTGCCTCAAGCAGGACCGCGGTGCCTTCGCCGTTCACGCTCGTATACTCGGCGATCTGATACATGCTCTGGCCGACGCCGACCGTGGCCGCGAAGTGGTAGACCGCGTCGACATCCTCCAGTGCTCACGCCACGGCTTTCCGATCGCGCACGTCGCCGACGATCAGTTCGACATCGTCCGCGAGGTAGTCAGGCCGCTTCGCGTTCTCGCCATGAACCTGCGGCGCTAAATTATCCAGCGCACGGACTTCGTAGCCGTTCTCGAGGAGTTCGTCGGCAAGATGAGAGCCGACAAAACCGGCACCACCAGTAATCAGGATTTTCTTGGAGGTACGCATAACACTTCACCGCCTACGAACCGACGCTGTTTGCCAGATGTCGAAAATTCGTGTCAAACCGGAAGAGGCATCCCTTTCCCGAGGCGAAACGTGAGCTGACGCGCGGTGAACGTCGCAAGCGTGAGGTATACGCAACGGCGCCAATAGCTGGTCGCAGGAAAGTAGGTGCGCAACCTTGTCCCGGGCATCGGAGTTCGTCTTACTTCGAGCGAATTCGTGGCATCTTGGCCGGCTCGCTAAAATGTTTCGGCAACTTTGAACGAAAGGCAGCCGGACCCTGTCAGAAATTCGAATATTTAACCTTGTTAAGTAATCTTTTACTTGCGACGAAGAGCAACCTGTGAGGCCGTCGCACACGTAACTATCCGGACACCTCCACCTGCCTCTGAATCCCGCGTGAATGAAAAGTTTTATGGCTGCTGAAGATAGCGATACTGGAATAAAGATTTACCTGCGTGAGATCGGGCAGATCCCGCTCCTCACTCCTGATCAGGAGATTGAGCTCGCCGCGAAGATCAAGAAGGGCGATCGCGAGGCTCGTGCCCTCATGATCCGGTCAAACCTGCGTCTTGTGGTGAAAATCGCCCACGACTACGCAAACCTTGGCCTGCCTCTGCTCGACCTGATCTCCGAGGGGAACATCGGCCTGATGAAGGCCGTCGAGCGCTTTGACCCGGCAAAAGGCGGCAAACTGAGCACCTACGCGGCGTGGTGGATCAAGCAGTCGATCAAGCGCGCCCTCGCAAACCAGTCGAAGACGATCCGTCTGCCCGTCCACTTGGTCGATAAAATCTCGAAGATGCGCCGCGTTTCGCTCCAGATGAGCGAAGAACTCGGGCGCGAACCGACCGACGACGAGCTCGGCGAGGAAATCGGTATTGCCGCGGGCAAGGTCTCGCAGCTCAAGACCGTTTCGATCCGCCCGGCTTCACTCGACGCGCCGATCAGCGACGATGACTCGACCGAGTTCGGCGAAATCGTCGGCGACGAAGAGGCGCAAACGCCCTTCGAGTTGCTGCGGGATAAAAACCTGCGCAACGAAGTCGGCGGACTACTCGACGTCCTGGACGATCGCGAGCGGAAGATCATCTTCTCGCGCTTCGGGCTTGACGGGGGTAAGCCGAAGACGCTCGAGGAAGTGGGCAAGAAGTTCGGCGTCACTCGGGAACGGATCCGTCAGCTTCAGAACATCGCGCTTTCGAAACTCCGTCGCGCGCTCAGCAAAAAGGAGCGTCCAGTGGACGTGGAGCTGCCGGTCGAGGCGTAAGATTTCGGCATAGGATAGTTGAGCGCGCGGGCGGAAGCGTCCGCGCGCTTTCTGTTTCGCGGCGGGCCGCGGCGCCTCAGTCCATCATCGATTCTGCGTCCTCCAGGCGAGCCTCCGCGGTCGCGGCCGCGTCAGCATTGCGCTTTGCTTGTCGCACTTGGATAGAGTCAATCTGCGCCCCGCCAGCGCGAAGATCGCTGATGATGATTAGATTATCGCCGGCCGCAGTGAGCCGCTTGTTGCGCAGATACTCCTCCGCAGCCTCAATCGTCTGATTCGGGTCGTCCGTGAACTCGAGCACGATCGGATTCACCGCCCACGACATCGCGAGCTGCCGGCAAATGTGCTCACTCGGGGTGAAGGCAAAGATCTCCGCGTGCTCCGGGCGCAAATTTGAAACGTAGCGCGCCATCGTCCCGTGCCGGGTGAAGACTATCAGCTTCGCCTTCGGCAACGAGTTCGCCAGCATGACGGCTGAGGCGACGGTCTTCTGCCGAAAATCCCGCAACTCGGCGCGATGCGCGAAGCCGGCGCCGCCGCTCCGCTCGATCCGGCAGGCCACGCGATCGAACACTTCCACGCAGCGTACCGGATACTTTCCGATTGTGGTCTCGCCGCTGAGCATGATGGCATCCGTCTGCTCGAAGACCGCGTTCGCGACGTCGGTCACCTCGGCGCGGGTCGGCACCGGGTTCTCAATCATCGATTCAAGCATGTGCGTCGCGACGATGACCGGTTTTCCCAAATGGATGCACTGCTTGATGATCTTCCGCTGGATGATCGGCAGCTCTTCCATCGGCACTTCAATGCCCAGATCGCCGCGCGCGATCATGATCACGTCCGCCGCATCGATCATGTCGTCGATCTGCGTGACCGCCGATTGATCCTCGATCTTCGCCACGATATGCGCCGTGCTGTCGAGCGTTCGCAGTACGCCGCGAAGCTCCTCCACGTCGCTGCGTTGCCGGGCAAAACTGAGCGCGACAAAATCGACGTTCATCTCCACGCCAAGCCGAACATCCTCGATGTCCTTTCGGGTCAGCGGCGGCAGATTCACCCGCACGCCGGGAAGATTGATGTGCCGACGCGAGCCGAGCATGCCCGGCGTCAGCACCTTGCAACGGATGCGGTTTTTCTGCTTCTCCAGCACGAGCATCTCCATCACGCCGTTATCGACTAGCACGGTGTCGCCGGCGCAGATGTCGTTTACCAGCCCGTCGTAATTCACGTCGACGGAGTTCGTCTCTTCGCTCCTCGCGCCCCGGACGGTGAACTCCATGATGTCTCCGGGCTTCAGGTCGAGATCGTGGCGTAAATCCCCCGTCCGAATCGCCGGTCCTTGCGTGTCGAGCAAGATGGCAATCGTCCGGCCGATCTCCGTCGCGATGGCGCGAATCTCGGGCACGATCCGGCGGACCCAATCGTGCCTCGCGTGGCTCATGTTGAGCCGGAAAATGTCCGCGCCCTGGAGCATCATCTGCCGCAACACCTCCGGTGTTTCGGTCGCCGGCCCGAGAGTGCAGATGATCTTTGTCTTACGCATGCGTGAGGATTCGCGCTGCCGCAGCGGCGCGGTCGTTGTTTCCCGCCGCTATAGGCGCGGCGGAAACGCGAGATCGAACCCCGGATAGTCGAGCGTCAGGTTCGGATTGTAGAACGGATCCGCACGCAGTTCCGGGCTCCACCGCTCGAGCATGAAGCGCGACTCCCGGAAAAACCGCGCCTGCTCTTCGGCGCTGCCATGTTGCCCACGCGAGGCCGACTCGTGGTGGATCAAGTTCGCGTAGGGCGTCCAAACGATTTGCAGGCCGAGCGCTCGCAAGCGCAGGCAAAAATCCACGTCGTTGAAATTCACCGGGAGATTCACTTCGTCGAACCCGCCGACCTGCTCGAAGGTTTCCTTGCGCAGGACCATGCAGGCCGCGGTCACGGCGGTGCAGTTTCGCGCCAGAAAAAGATTACTGAAGTAACCGGGATGTCTGCGCGGGAATCCGAACATCGCGTGCGCCGCGACTCCGCCGAGGCCGACGACCACGCCCGCGTGCTGGATCGTTCCATCCGGTAACCACAGCCGCGCGCCGACCGCGCCCGTTTCCGGCAACAGTGCGCGGCTGACCATCTCGCGGAGCCAATCACGGTTCTCCACTTCGGTGTCGTTGTTCAGAAGCGCGAGCACTGAACCGCGGCTCTCTGCCACGCCGCGATTGATCAGCCGGCTGAAATTGAACGCGCCGTTATCGCGCACCACCCGCGCGCCGAACTCGTCCGCGATTGAGCCGAGATACGCGTGCGTCTCGTGCTCGATCGAGCCGTTGTCGACGATGACAAATTCATACGTCCCATAGTCGGTTTTCTCGCGGATGCTTTCGATGCAACGCCGGAGCAATGCGACACGGTCGCGCGTCGGAATCACGATTGAAACGAGCGGCGGCGGATCAGGAATTTCGAAAATCACCCGATGCGTCGTCGCTTCCTCCGGACAAGGCTCAACTCGTCCCGCGATGCCGCGTCTGCTCAGGTGATCGGCAATCGCTTTCCGCGCCGCGATGTTCGCGTACGGCTTGGCCTTTGAATCTCCCGCGACGCTGCCCGGCGCCGTCCGCCAATGATAGAGCACGTGGGGAATGTGCCGGATTTGATCCGCCCGAAGTCGCTCGCTGCAACGCAGCACCAGGTCGTAATCCTGCGAGCCTTCGAAGCCTTCCCGAAAACCGCCGATCTCACGCAGCAACGTGGAACGGTAAACGCCGAGATGGCTGACCATGTTATGCCCGAAAAAAAGCTGCGGGTTCCAATCGCTCTTGAAGTACGCGTCCGAGCGATGGCCCTGCGCGTCGATCTTGTCTTCGTCCGAATAGAAAACGCCCGCGTCGGGATGCCGCTCGATCTCGCACGCTACCGCGGCGAGCGAATGCGGACGCAAGACATCGTCCTGGTCGAGAAGCGCACACCAGTCGCCGGTCGCGAGACCGAGGGCGCTATTTGTGCACGCCGCGATGTGCCCATTTTGCGGACGGAAAACCACGCGCACGCGAAGATCGCTCCGCGACATCGCTTCGAGCAACGGCCGCACGCTCGCGTCGGTCGACGCGTCGTCCGCGATGCAAAGCTGCCAGTTCTCGTAAACCTGCTCGCGCACCGAGTTGATCGCCGCTTCGAGGAAGCCGAGATCAGGATTGTAAACCGGCAGGAGCACAGAGATGACGGGCTGCCGTCGAAGCTGACGGACGCGACGCCGCCACGCGACCTCTTCGCCCGCCGACCAGCTATCGTGCTGCGCGATCCAGCGTTGGTAGCTGCGTAGCTCCACGGGTAGTTGAGATCACTTCTTCGAGCAGCGCTTCGAATCCTTCGCCGAAACGCTGGAAGGTAAAGAACCGCTCATACGCTTCGCGCGCACGCGCGCCGATCGCCGCGAGCTGCTCACGCTCCTGCACCATTCGACCGATCGCCGCGGCGAGCTCACGCGCGTTTCCCGGTTCAACAAAGACGCCGACGCCTTCGTCTTTCACGTGCTCCGAAACGGCGCCCACTTTTGTGCTCACAATCGGTTTTCCGAAGGCGAGCGCTTCGATCAACATCAGCGGCCCGGTCTCGTCCCACGACGCGCAGACGACAACGTCCGCCGCGCGAACAAATGCGAGCGCCTCTTCCGGCGAAACTCCGCCGTGATAGGTGAGATTCGGAATCTCGTCGGCCGCGCTTCGCACTTTCTCGGTCAGAGCGGGATCGTGCGGCCGGCCCACGATGTCGAAGCGCGCCTGCTCGGATATTTCACGTGCGAGCAAGCGCACCACTTCGAGGAAAATCTCGGTGCCTTTGCGATGTTCGATCGAGCCGAGAAGCAGGAAGCTGAGGGGGCCGCTAGTGCGCGGCTCAGCGTCAACATCGGCACCGCGCGGATCGTCGATCCCGTAGGGCAGGACGCGAATCGGTTCATCGCGAAACGGCTGGTAAACCTGCGCGCTACGTGTGTCCGGCGTCACGACGAAATCCGCCAGCGCGATGGCGGTGCGGATCGCCGCATGTTTGTCGAAGTAGCTCTCCGCCACGCGACCTTCGTGAATCCACCAGAGGTGTGGAATGCCCGCTGCTTTCGCCGAATTCACGACCGGCGCGCCGAAGATCGTGCTCGCGATCACGCAGTCAAACTGCCGCGCAAGTTCCGGGAACGAGGGATGGCTCTTCGTCACCAGCGGATCGACGATGAGCGGAATTCCGGTCGCGACGATCCGCTCGCGCAACGGCCCATCTTCCGGCGACATGAGCGTGACAAAGAACCCGCGCGCGCGGCACCACTTCGCCATTTCGAGAAGGATCAACGGTGCACCGCTCCAGGTGAGGTCGTGCGAAACAAAGAGCAGGTTGGCGCGGCTCTCGCGCACCTTCAGTTCGTTGCGGCCCCACATGTCAATTGGCGTTGGCGAATCAGCGTAAAGCCACTCGCGCATTCTGTCGGTGAAGAACGGATCGCGCGCCGTGTATCCGGCCCAGCGCTTGAGGAGAAAGACCGAAGCGTTGTCTGGCGCGCGCGGTTCGTCCTCCGGCTTCTCCCAGCCGATCGATTCATGGCCGCGATGGGTCAGCGTGACAAACGGCGTGTAAACGCAGCGCAGGCCGGCTTCGCGCACCTTGAAGCAGAGATCGAGATCGGAATGCGCGATCGGCGCATTGACCGCGTCCCATTCGCCGAGTTCGACGAAGTCTTTTCGCCGCATCGCGAGACACGCGCCGGAGAGAGCAGACACGTCGCGCAGCGACTGCGCCATGTTCGTGTAATCAGTCGAATCGCCGGCCCATTCATGAAACGCCGTGCCGACAAGCCCGCGCACGCCAGTGACCAATCCCGCGTGCTGAATCTTGCCCGTTTCGTAGAGCAGCTTCGGCGCGACTGCGCCGATCTCCGGGTTCTCTAAGGGCTCGATCAGTTCCTGAATCCAGCCGCGCTGCGAAGCCTCGACATCGTCGTTGAAGAAGATGAGGCGATCGCCCGTGGCAGCATTCGCGCCGGCATTGCACTTCGCGGAGAAGTTGAACGGCTCGTCGTAGACGACGCAGTGCACTGGCGCACCCGCAGGCTTCGCCGCGTTCAGGACTTCGGCGAGCTTGCTGTTCGTTACGATGATGATCTCGAATTCGGGATAGTCCGTCGTCGCCAGCAGGTGCTCCATGCAATGCTGCGCACGCACGGGCGAATCCGTCGGGATAATGATCGAGACCTTCGGCATGCGCGTGAAC
>JALZAD010000358.1 GCA_030948555.1 Verrucomicrobiota bacterium
GAAAGCGAAGGGACGAAGGATTTTCTTATCAACGATCCGATCAGTCGTCAGCTCTACCTGGGCGAGCGATTCCGGATGTAACCGAGGAGCCCAACGTGATTACCACCAATGCCCATCCGCCCGTCAAAGTCACCGGTCGCCATCTGACGATCACGCCCGCGATTCACGATTACGTGACGCGGAAAATCGAGGCGCTCCATCTCGACTACCCACGCATCATCGAGGCGCACGTTATCCTCGAAGTGGAAAAATATCGGCACTCGGCCGAGGTCATTCTTGTCTGCTCGAATCACATCACGATCGAGGCTTGCGAAGAGACGAACGACATGTATGCGGCGATCGATGCGGTGGTCGACAAGGTGCAGCGCCAGATGCTGAAGTACAAGACGCGCCTGATGAAAAAACATCGGCCGCGCAAAGACATCGTTCATCATCTGGAGGAGCACGTGCTCGAGGCAGAGCCGGTGGCGTTGCACGGGAAGAACGGCAGCAACGACGTCTCGGAAGAAGACGAAGAGCACCATCATCCGGTGGTGCGGACGGAACGTTATCCGGTGAAGCCGATGTTTATCGATGAAGCCGTGCTGCAGCTCGAGATGTCGCACCGGCAGTTTCTCGTTTTCATGAACCCGCGGAGCTCGCGCATGAATGTTTTGTATCGGCGGAAGAGCGGCGACTTCGGGCTGATCGAGCCCGCGCAAAGCTGAGCTGCGCCGGGTCCGTTATTTCAGCAGGCGGTGGAGCGCGTCCGCCGCGGCGCAGAGCGAGACCGCGATCGCGAGGAAGTTGTTCTTCGGCGCGAGCCGCTGGATTGCCCACGCTGCGGTGAAGGTCACGGGCAGGAAGAGTGTGAGAATGAAACGGCTGTCCGGCCCGAGCTTCGCGTACCAGCCGAAGAGCGCGTAGTAGCAGGCGAAGAAGAGGAGAAGGAAGAGCCCCTGCGGAGCGAACGGACGCAGGCGCGCGCGCAGCTCGTCGCGTCGGCGAACCGCGAAGAAGACGGCGGCGCCGCAGAGGAGCACGATGTACTTCCAGTAGCCCTCGGCTCGAGCGTCGCGCACGGCTAGTCTCGCCATTCCGCCGAAAAGACGGCCCGCGATCTGGCCAATGGAATGTTCCCGCCAGTACTTTTGAGGCGACGCGATTTCTTCCGGCGGAAGGACCGGCCAACCTTCGCGGTCCCGGCCGCGGTCGCGGAGGTCATGAACCTGCTCCGGCGAATCGACCCAGAAATAGAAGGTCGAGTTCACGTTGTGAAAATAGTGGCCGTAGATGCGCTTGCTTGTGCGGATGTAGGGAAAGACGACGAGGAGAAACGCGAGCATCACGACGAGCAGCGGGATGGCTTCACGCCAGATCGGCCGGCGTTTTTCCCAGTTGGCTTTGGCTGCATACGCGATGGCGAAGAGCGCGAGCGCGGGCAGAACGGACGCCTTGAGGAAGAAGGTGATGCCGGCGAGCACGCCGGTGAGCGCGGCGAACGAGAGCGTCGGCCTAACGAGTAGTTGCCAGAGCGCGAGGAAGAGGCAAAAGAAGGCGAGGTAGAATGGGATTTCGACCTGCGCGATCGCTGCGCGCGTGACGAAAACTCCGAACGCGGTCATGGCCATTAACGCCAGCGACAAGATGGCGGGGAAGTAGCACCGGTAGACCACGAACAAGAGCAGGAGGACGGCAGCGGTGAGGTAGATGTTGAAGTTCTGCGCGCGGGCAAGGAACTCCTCGTCCGGCATTCCTTGGCGATAGAGGAGCGCCAGAATGCCGGGGTAAATCGGCATGCGATTCCGGCTGCCGACGAAAGCGTAGTTCGTCTCGTGCAGACTCTGCGCGTATTCCAGATAAGCGCTCTGGTCACGTTCCTTCAGAGGCACTGGCGCGGCGATCCATCGCGCGCGCGCTTCGAAGACGAAGAGTGCCAGAATGGCCGCGAGTGCGAGGGAGACAGCCGATGGCCGAAGTCGCACGTCCGCGGCGAAGGATTTCATCTGCGCGGGAGAATGGGCTCTGCGTCGCAGAACGCGAAGTGGAAATTCCACTTCAGCCGCGATACATCAGGAGACGGATGAGCGAACGAGCCACGACCGCGTCCGTCACCTCGACAGGTCCGCTGCGCAAACGCGTGCCGGTGGTCACGGTCGAGACCTTTTACGAAGCGCACGGCGAGAAGCTGCACCTGAAGCTCGAAGGACCGCGGCTCGGATTTCATCGCAAGATTCGCGAGCCCACCATCAACCGCCCGGGCCTCGCGCTCTCCGGGTTCTACAGCTACTTCGCCGAGAAACGCGTGCAGGTCCTCGGCTCGGCGGAGCAGTCGTATCTGAACAGCCTGACTCCACGCGCGCGGATGCAACGGTTTCGCGGACTTTGCGCGCAGAAGATCCCCTGTCTCGTCATTTCACGCGGCGCGCATTTGCCGGGCGATCTGCTCGGGGCGGCAGAGAAGGAGCAGATCGCGGTGTTCCGCACACCGATGGTCACGATGCGTTTCATTAACGCAGCCACCATCGCGCTGGAGGAAGACTTCTCGCCGACGGTCACGGAGTTCGGCAGCATGGTCGACATCCTCGGCATCGGTGTGCTCATTCGCGGCGAGAGCGGCGTGGGGAAGAGCGAGGCGGTGCTCGGTCTGATCGAGCGCGGTTACAGCCTGGTCGCGGACGATGTCACGCGCGTGAAGCTGTTCGAAGGGCGCGAGCTCATGTGCGCCGCACCGGAGTTGACTCGCTTCCACATGGAAGTGCGCGGCATCGGGATCATCAACGTCGCCTCAATCTTTGGCGTCGGGAGCATCCGGCACGAGAAGCGGCTCGATCTCGTGATTACGCTGCAGGACTGGAAGGACCTGCAGAATGTCGACCGCATCGGGCTCGACCAGGAATTCTACGACGTGCTCGGGATGCCCGTACCGCACATCACCATCCCTGTCCGGCCGGGACGCGATAACGCGCGCTTGATCGAGGTCGCAGCCATGGATCAGAAGTTAAAATCGCTCGGCCGAAACAGCGCAGTGGAATTTAACGAAAAGCTGCTGCATCTAATGGGAACGAAGTCGGGCTAGATGGGCATCTTGAATCGCAGCAAATCATCGACGAGCGCGAGCGGCCAAAAGGTCGAAAGGGAAGTCACGATCGTGAACCGGCTCGGCATGCATGCGCGGCCGGCGGCGATGTTTGTCCGCATCGCGAGCCGCTTCCGCTCCGAGGTCTGGGTGGAGAAAGAAGGCGAGCAGATCAACGGCAAGAGCATCATGGGATTGATGATGCTGGCGGCCGGGCAAGGATCGAAGCTGTGCATCCGCTGCGAAGGTCCGGACGCCGTTAGAGCAGCCGACGAGCTCGAGCAGCTGATTAAGGACAAGTTCAACGAAGACTAGGCGGAGTCGGTCATCCCGAGCGAAGTCGAGGGACCTCGTGGCGGAACAACTGATACCGCCACGGGGTTCCTCGACTCCGCTGACGCTCGGCTCGGAATGACCTCGGAATTTCGCGCGAGAAAACGCCGCTACCGCGCGTTTGACAGGCAAGTTACTCTCCCTCCACATGGGCACGGATCAGCCGCCAGCGGAAAGACGTTTCCACGGGCTCGCCGTGTCGCCCGGGATCGCGCGCGGCAAGAT
>JALZAD010000367.1 GCA_030948555.1 Verrucomicrobiota bacterium
GCGATCTTGTTCCTGCGGTGGAGGGCGCTTTCGCCCGGCTGAATGAGCGGGTGCGCGGACTCGAACGCACGTTGCGCACGCGCATGTCCGAGCTCGAAGCGGCCGATCGCCACATTGCAAAACTGGAGGAAAAAGTCCTCAGCTTGAAAGAGACGAAGCGCGCCCTGAAGCAGCTCAAGGAAGAGAAGCAGAAGCTGCGCAAATCCCCCGAGCGCAAAGTCGGGCAGGTGATTCTCGCGCCCTACCTGTTGCCGCAAAAATTGTATCGCGAGGTGAAGAAGCGGGTGCAGCCGGACGCGAAGAAACTCGGCGGGCCGAAGCTGCCATCCGCGAGCGAATATCAAGCGTGGCTCGGGCGTCACGCGGCCACGGCGGATGATCTCAATCGCATGCGCGAGGAGGCACGACATTTCTCCTATGCACCGCTGATCAGCATCATCACGCCGACGTTCAATACGCCGGTCCCGTGGCTGGAAGCGGCGGTCGATTCGGTCATGGCGCAGGTTTACGAAAGCTGGGAGCTGATCCTGGTCGACGATGCTTCCACCGATCCGGCGACGGTTGCTGCGCTCGCGAGCATCGCGACGAAAGACGCTCGCATTCGCCTCGAGCGACTTGAAAGCGGCGGTGGAATTTCCGTGGCCTCAAATCGTGGGCTCAAAGTCGCGCAAGGGGAGTGGATTGCGCTCCTCGATCATGACGATGTGCTCGAGCCGGATGCGCTGTTTCACTTCGCGAAGCTGCTCCAAACAGAACGGGACGCGGACCTCATCTATTCTGATGAAGACAAGCTGACCGACCTCGGCGTCGAGTCGCCCATCTTCAAGCCCGATTGGTCGCCGGATTTCTTCCTCTCCTACAACTTCATTGTGCACCTGAGCTGTCTCCGCCGCTCACTGGTGGAAGAACTCGGCGGGTTCCGATCGGAGTTCGACGGCGCGCAGGATTACGATCTTCTGCTGCGGCTGATCGAGAAGACGAACCGCATCCATCACATCCCGCGTGTGCTCTATCACTGGCGACGAAGTGCCTCGTCCACCTCGGACAACATTCGCCGCAAACCGAAAGCGCTCGAGGCAGGCAAGAGCGCGATCGCGGAGCATCTCGCGCGCACTGGACAGCCCGGATACGTCGCGGTCGATTGGCGGACGCATGCCTACCACGTGAAACGCGAGATCCGCGACTTGCGCAAAGTCTGCATCATCATTCCGGCGCGCGATAACATCGAGTTGCTCGCGCGCTGCATCGAGAGCGTGGTGCGGCGCACGAGCTACGAGAACTACGACATCGTGATTGTCGACAACGACAGCGAAACGCCGGAAGCGCGGGATTATTTTGCCCGCACGCCGCACCGCGTGCTGCATTTTTCCGGGCCGTTCAACTTCTCCGCGATCAACAATTTCGCGGTCGAACAAACGCAGTGCCCGTGGCTGCTTTTCCTCAACAACGACGTTGAGGTGATCGACAGCGACTGGCTCAACGCAATGGCTGAGCACGTGCAGCGGCCGGAAGTCGGCGCGGTCGGCGCCCGGCTCTTGTATCCGGATAACACGATCCAGCACGCCGGTGTGGTGCTCGGCGTGGGCGGCATCGCGCAACATGCCTTCCGCGGATTCCCGGCGGAAGATCCCGGCGTCTGCCGGCAGTTGCAGGTGACGCGCAATTACAGCTCGGTGACTGGAGCGTGCCTGCTCACGCGGCGCGAAGTTTTCGAGGAGGTCGGCGGGTTCGACGAAGAACGGCTGCCCGTCACGTTCAACGACGTTGACTTGTGTCTGAAGATGCGTCGGCTCGGTTATCTCATCGTCTACACGCCGTTCGCGAAGTTGTATCACCACGAGTCAGCGACGCGTCGCCGGAGCGTCGAAGCACGCGAGACGGATGTGATTCGGGAACGCTGGCCCGACCTGCTGGAGCGCGATCCTTACTACAACCCAAATCTTTCTCGCGAGCGCGCCGACTTCTCGTTAGGCGTGTAAGCGGGCTCGGGGTCGGGGGGCGAGCGCGCGAAACGCTACAAAGTCTGACGCGGACCTCTACTGCGTCGGATGCAGCCGGCCGGTTCCTCGTCTCGCACAGCTCAAGAACACTGCGCCGAAGGCAAGGAAGGCCCAGGTCGCCGGCTCAGGCACCACTGCCGTCAACACGACATCGTTCCCGCTGCCGCCCTGGTAAGAGATCGCGAAGCTCTGCCCACTGGCATTGAGGATCGCGCCTTCAGTTAGCCCGGCGAAGGTGCCGCTGATCGCATCGGTGCCGTCGTTGTTGATGATGATGAACTGGGCGCCGAGCGCGAGTTGCGCACCGACCTGCAGCGATAGTGTGGGCGCGCCCAGTTGCACGGTGCCGGCGATGTTGAGCTGGTCGTACTGCATACCGGCGACCGGGCCATTCAAGTCGACAAGGAGAACGGCGCCGAGGTTCAGAGTCAGATTTCCCGCGGCGGTCAAAATGCCCGCGCCGTTCGCACCGGGCGATAAGATGGCACCGCTGTTCACCGTTAGCGCCCGCATCGTTCCCGATCCCGTCAGAGTTCCACCATTCACCGTTACTGCACTCGTGACTGACCCATCCAAAATAAGGCTGCCGGATTGCACCGTTGTCGCACCGGTGTAGGTGTTCGCGCCGGCCAGCGTGAACGAGCCTGTGCCGATCTTCGTCAGACTCCCACCGACGCTTTGTCGGCCGAAAGGCGCCCCGTCCTGCATCACTCCGGAAAAAACAGTGCTCTCATTGTTGCTGCCGATCCCGAGGTTCCTCGCCCCCAGGTAAACCAACCCGTCACCTTCCAGAGAGCCTATCGTGACCCCGGGATCGTCGTGGCTACTGATGTCGAGATAAGCGTTCCCAAATACCTGCACCCGCGCCGTGCCGCCGGTGGAGTTCTGCGTGAAAACGATTCGGCCGCCTGTCGCGCCTCCGTACGCAATAAGCGTTGCTGCAGCGGCGCTGGAACTTTGCCCGAAATTAGTCAGGCCACTGCCAAAGAGACTCGGCGCCACGCCCGCAGTGTTAATGATGGTCGCCGTTCCCGCACTGGCGTTTTCATTAAAAAGTGTGTAGCTCCCGCTGCCACCCATGCGTGCGCCCTCATTGGTGATGGTGGCACTACCCGCGGTGGAAGCGCCCCCAAAACTCAATCGACTGCCATAACCAGGGCTCGCCGGGCCGGCGTTGGTGATCGTCGAATTTCCGGCGCTGGCCTGATCATAAAATATCATCATGGCGCCGTTCGCGCCCGTGGCCGAGCCACCGTAATTCACCATCACCGCGCTGCCGGCGGTCGCGCTGTTGTGGAATTCTGTTTGTGCGCTGTCCGCGTCTACAATCGCTCCCCCATGGTTGCTGATACTGGCGTTGCCCGCGCTCGAGTTATCGTAGAAGGCGAGTTTTCCACCCAACGCGCCTGCAACCATCCCTCCGTTCACGAAAAATTGCCCCGCTCCCGCACTTGCTGCGTCGCGAAAGTAAATCTTTGCGCCACCAGTGCCTGAGGCGAAGTCCATGAGCCGATTACCTTCGGCCACAAAGCTCGTCCCGCTCCCCGCGTTTGCATTCTGCCGGAACTCAATCGTCCCGAAGTTTCGCATCGTGTCGGTTTTGGCGACAAAGAGTTGCATGCTTCCGCTCGCGTTCGTGATTCCGCTTCCGCGGAAAGACAACGTAGAGGTCGGCCGCGCATCGATTGTAAAGGCGCTCGCGCCCGAGCTGAAGACAATGCTGTCGAGGGTTGTGTTTGCCGAAAGAAAGACACTCGTGACCGCGGAGGTGCCGAACGATGCGACATCCGTGGGCCCATTCGGCACCGCCATGCCCGACCAGTTCGCGGCCATGTTCCAGTCGCCATTGGCTGGCGCTAGCGCCCAGGTCCCGCTCGCGCCGCGAGCCTGTTCCGCGCAGAGCAGGGCTGTTATTCCGATCAGGAGGAAGCGGCTCAATGGCATTGTTTCGCAGGGTGGAAATTTACGGGAGCGACGAGCCGGATTTGTTGCGCACAGCAGTGGCATCCCCGCTATTGATAAACCCGTCTGCATTGACGTCAGCCCGAAACCGGTCTTGGTCGACGTTTAGCCCGGACCTGTTGCGCACGAGCAAAACATCGGCGGCGTTGACCACCCGATCAGCATTGACGTCGCCGAGGAGGACGCCCATTTTCACGCCCACATCATCCATTCGCACGCCATCATTCACTCCGCGCAAGACGACTGTAATCGTCTGTGCGTTTGGAACGCCTGTCAGGTTCGCCACGACGTCATACCCGTCCAAGACTAAAGCAGCGGTGCACGTTTGTTCCTGGTCCGGTGGCGGGGGGCATACGTGTCCCCCAGTCTCATCACTCCAGAAGAAGTCTGCGCTGGTCACGGAAGGAATGGGAACGGCAAAAGAAAATATTACCTGGTGTGTGCCGTTCGCATTCCCGCGACACTCTACTCCCGGCGGCCCGGAAATCGGCAATGGGACATCGAATGGCCCCGCCGCCCCGTGAACTTTCCGTGAGACCACGCCGGACAACTGATTCCGCGCGAAATTCCACGCCAGAGAGTAATTTTCCTCATCACTGACGCGGCCGTCGGCACGCTTTACCACTTCAAGATCGTAGCGACCGGGCGGCAAGGCCTGCGCGAAAAGGTGCTCCACGTTATCGATCGTGCTTTCGCTGGCATCAACGGGTGTGCCGTCGGCTTTGTAGAGATACAGATCGAGATTATTGATGCCCGCGATATCAAGATGCCGGAGCCAGGTGAGCGTGCTTGTTAACGTGAACCAGCTGCCTTCTGGTCCCGTTAGTTCGAAGAAGTAGTGATTGACGACATCTGTCGCCGCGGGAGGCGTGGCGATCGTCTGAAAATCCCAGCCAGAGAGCGCCCCGATATTGCTGTTGTTGAGCGGAGGCTGCGTGCCCGTGGAGGTGGTGATGAAGGGGTGCTTGCCGCCTGCGAACTGCTTGTAGGAGTTGAAGGCATTTACGACGCCGGCACCATGATGGATGTCGAGCGGCGCAGTTCCTGTATGACTCCAGTTGTAGGCAGTGCTCACTTCGTAACGCGGTTTTATTGCGCCGTTCAAGAGCAGAGCCTTGATGGTTTCCGGGGCGCTTGCACGATCGATCAGGGGCGGCCTCTGCGCAGCCTCGACCAGGAGTGTCGCGACACCCGCTGCAAGCGGAGTCGAAAAGCTGGTCGAGATCGCAGGAGCGGTGATGTCCGGCTTGGAGCGGCCATCGATGCTTGGTCCGGTGGTTGCAAACGTCGGTCGCGGTCGGAAAGCGTTTACTGAAATGACGTTGTAGGCATCACCGGCCGGAGACGGCGGTGCAGCGTTTCCCGCGGCGATCGCCATAATCGTTCCGTGTCGGGCGACATAGTTGTCGTGCCTTCGAGCTTCCAGCGATCGCTGGTTGGATGCACCCGTCGTTTCGTGGCATGCCACCTTGCCTCTGATGTCAACATCTTGATCCAACGCTACATTGTATCCTCCGATGAAAGGGGGTTCCTGCTGAGGGGCGTAGAACCAGTTGCTGATGTGAGCTACGTCTGGGGCGGCGCCTCCCACAGAATCGCCCGGCGAAGGTCGACCAAAGAAACCAGTGGCAGAGATCCGCGCGTGCTCACCCCACTGTCCGACATCGTTTGGGAACCATGTGCGCATTATTCGGATATCACTACCAATCCACGTGAAAAGCCCGGAGGAACTTGGATAGGGCTGCGCCGGATAGCCGATGAGTTCTGGGTTAACCTGGTAGCAGTCAAAAGGAGAGTCGCACTGGTAGAGCCCAGACTCCGCGAGTACCACGTCTACGCCATTCCCGGTCAGAAACGGGGGCTGGTCCCGCACTTGAGCGACTCCTAATTGATTGAGCCGGTTAATCGGAAAACAGCAATCCTGAGAAAGATCGGGCATGGGCTCGATTTGCGCGGACAGGATCCGCACACCGCAAGCGAAGACTGCTGTGACTATTAGACGAACGCTTGGTAACAAGTGGCGTCGGGTTGCGGCGACTTTCTTGGACGGAGTTTTCATAGAATGTGGTCGCGAATTTCGCGGCGAGTCTGACGCGAAAGACTCTCCGCTGTCGATACGGAGACCTCCGTACAAGTGATGGCTGGGGTTTTCTCGCCTTCTGCCGCGAACGGATTCGAATACAAGCTTGATCGCGCGCTCGGTTGCGTGGTTAAAAGGCGGAGGGTTGCATGCGCTCGAATCCGAACTCAGGTCCGCTGCGCGGGGGCGATGAAGATCACGCTTTCATCGTTGTCACTCACCGCGGCATCATTCAGTTCGCGAGCAATGGCGGACTACATTTGCTGCGACGCTTTTTTCCGGACGCTCGCCGCGGCGAATGTATGCCCTCGATCGTTAAACGTTGGCTCAAGACGGAGCGTCGATTGCACCCTCGGCCGAGTTTACTTGCCTCGAGCAACGGTGCTCGTCTTTGCCTCCGCATTCTCCACCCGCATCCACGAGATGCGTTCATCGTCACGCTGCGAGTGACTCGGAGGGCACCCAGTCTCCGCGCGCGTGGCAACGGTGAGCTGACCGCACAGGAATTTGAGGTGGTGCGATGGATCGCCGCAGGCAAGTCTAACCGCGAGATCGCCCTGATCCTCGAGCGCTCCGTCCTCACGGTCGGCAAACATCTTGAGCATGTCTACGAGAAGCTCGGCGTCGAGAATCGTACGAGCGCGGCGCTGTGGTTTACGGGGCGCAATGCGGCCGAACTCGTACGGAGTAGCGCCAACTGATCGCCGAGAGTTCAATGGGCCGACTTTTTCATGACGCATATGACGAGTCCGGGCGTCGCGATGGACGCGGTGCCGGAACCGCTCCTATGCTGAAACTATGAAGAGCCCGCCGGCGTGGTGCTCGGCGTCGGCGGGATTGCGCAGCATGCGTTTCGTGGATGCCCGGCCGAAAATCCGGGCGTTTGCCGGCAATCGCAGGTGATGCGCAATTACAGCTCGGTCACCGGCGCGTGTCTGCTCACGCGGCGCGATGTTTTCGAGGAGGTCGGCGGGTTCGACGAGGAGCGGCTGCCCGTCACTTTCAACGATGTCGATCTCTGTTTGAAGATGCGCCAGCGAGGTTATTTGATCGTCTACACCCCGTTTGCGAAGTTGTATCACCACGAATCGGCTACGCGTCGGCGTAGCGTGGAAGCGCGTGAGACGGAGGTGATCCGCGAACGCTGGCCGGACCTGCTCGAGCGCGATCCTTACTACAATCCAAATCTTTCTCGCGAGCGCGCCGACTTCTCGTTAGGCGTGTAGCCTTTCGCCGCATGAACGAATCCGAAGAGAAACTCTGGGCCGGACTATCTCCGCAAGCGCGCGCCTCGCTCGCCACCCGCGACTACCGCTCCGGCAGCTTCGCCGAGCAACTCTCGCGCGCCGGAATTGAGGCAGGCAAACTGGTCGCCGCAGATCGCACTTCGGCAGAAGTGAGGGACGCGTGGATTCCCGGCGTGGAGGTTTTCCCGCGGGCGATTTACCCGCAGCGTCATCGCGGCTTTTTCGGCGAGTTCGCGCAGCGCGATGAAGGTCTGCTCGCGAAGATCGGCTTCTGGCCGGCACAATGGGCGACGGCGCGGATGTTCGCGCAGACCGCGAAAGGTTTTCACATTCATCCGCCAAGCATCCCGGATGGCACCGCGCCTAACGAGTGGTTCCGCCGCGTCTTCGTCGACGAGCCGGAGAACTACGCCCTCCGTCGTTACGGCAGCGAGCAGTGGGATGTGATGTTCTTCGTCCAGGGCGTGGCCGAGATGTTTGTGCGCGAGGCGCGAGTGGGCATGCCGCCGCGCGTCATGCGCTTCATCATCGACGGCGACGATCACCGTGGGCCGAACAACATTGGTGTCGTGATCCCGCCCGGCGTCGCGCACGCCATCCGGGTGGAAGGGTCGACCGACCTGATCATGGTTTACGGCACAAGTACTTCGTTCCGGCCGGAGTTCGAAGGCCGGATCGCGAGCGAAGTCGAAACCGCGGAGCTGCCGGAATCCTGGCAGCGTTATCTCGCATCCTGATTTAGCCGCGATGATGGAGCGGCAGTTTCAGGCTTCCGAGCCGGAGTTGATGGACCGGCTCGACGCGTCGCCGGCCGAACTCGACGCAGCGTTGCGCAGCTTGCGCGGCTTGAACCGCTGGTTCGGCAGCTATCACATCATCGCGCATTTCATCCGCCGCTGGATCAAACCTGACGAGCGCCTGCGCATCGCGGATCTTTGCACTGGCTCGGCGGACATCCCGCGCTACATCGCCGATCACGCGCGAAGAGTCGGCGCGCAGGTCGAGATTACGGCGGTGGATTTTCATCCGGTGACGATCGAAACAGCGCAGCGCTTCAGCGCGGATTATCCTGAGATCAAATGCGTGCAGGCCGACGTGCTGACCTTCAACGACGCTCCGTTCGACATCGTGATCTGCTCGCTCGCTTTGCATCACTTTGCAGACGAAGACGCGGTGCGTCTGTTGCGACGTGCGCGCGAATTGTCGAATGGGCACGTGCTCATCTCCGATCTTCGCCGCAGCGTCTTCGCAATCGTCGGCGTGCACCTGCTGACGACCTTTTTATTCGCCGATCGCATGACGCGGCATGACGGCCGTGCGTCCGTCCGACGCGCCTTTACCCTCGATGAACTGCGCGACCTTGCGCGACTAGCGGGCTGGGAGAACTTCGGCGGGCGAACGTTCCGCTTCGCGCGGCAGGCCATCTGGATCGGATGAAGATCATTGAAACCGCGCGTGAAGCGCATGCGCACATTGCGGAAAGTCGCAGCCGTCGCGTGCTCGTGCCGACGATGGGCGCGCTGCATCGCGGACATCTCGAGCTGGTGCGGATCGCGCGAGAAGCGGCGGGAAAAGACGGCGAGGTCGCGGTCAGCATTTTCGTGAACCCGCTGCAATTTGAGCCGGGCTCGGACTTCGAGCGCTATCCGCGGCCACAGAGTGTCGACGAAGATCTCTGCCGCTCCGCGGGCGTTGATCTTCTGTTCCGGCCCCCGCCTAACGAGATGTATTTCGGCGATCGTTCTGTGACGGTTCGAGAATCAGCGCTCGCGCAGGTGCTCGAGGGCAAATCGCGACCGGGCCACTTCGATGGTGTCTGCACCGTGGTGACGAAGCTGTTTCATCTCCTCGCGCCGCAGGCCGTGGTTTTCGGGCAGAAGGATTTTCAACAGCTCGCGATCATTCGCCGCATGGTGCGCGACCTGAACTTCGCGATCGAGATCATCGGCGTACCGACGGTTCGGGAAGCGGACGGGCTGGCCTGCAGCTCGCGCAATCAATACCTCAGCGACGACGAACGCGAGCAGGCGCCGGTGTTGCGCGCCGCGTTGCTCGAAGCTGCGCGAAGCGGGATCGGCGCAGCCGAACAACTCGTTAGGCAAGTGCGCGAGCGCATCGCGACGGCGCCCGCAGCTCGGATCGACTACGTCGAGCTGATCGATGCGGAAACGTTGCAGCCGCGCAGCGACGTCGCGGCGCAGTCGCTTCTCGCGCTCGCGGTTTTCTTTGGCAAAACTCGGCTGATCGACAACATCCTGCTCCCTTGAAGGAATTCGACTTTGTCATCATCGGCAGTGGCATTGCCGGTCTTTCGTTTGCGCTGAAAGCGGCCAGGCACGGCTCGGTCGCGGTGATCACGAAGCGCAGAGGCGCGGATTCGAACACGGCGTGGGCGCAGGGCGGGATCGCCTGCGTGACGAGTGACGAAGATTCCTTCGAGCTGCATCTGCGCGACACTTTGAACGCGGGCGCCGGACTGTGCGACGAAGCGACGGCGCGCACGATTGTAACGGAAGGGCCGGAGCGGATTCGCGAGCTGGTCGAACTCGGTTTGCGCTTCGACGAGCGTGAAGTTTCCGGGCATCGCGAGCTCGACCTCGGACGCGAAGGGGGACATACGAAACGGCGCGTGCTGCACGTTCAGGATTTCACCGGGTCGGCGATCGAGAACACGCTCCTGGCGAAACTCGCGAGCACCGGCGGCGTGACGCTGCTCGAGAATCACATGGCGGTGGATTTGATCACGGCGGGGAAGTTGGGTTTTGCGACGGAGGACCGCTGTCTCGGTGTCTATGTCTTAGACGAGAAGACCACCGACGTGGAGACGATCCGGACCGATCGGCTCGTGCTCGCGACCGGCGGCTGCGGGAAGGTTTATCTCTACACAACGAACCCCGATGTCGCGACGGGTGATGGCGTCGCGATGGCGTGGCGCGCTGGAGCGACGATCGCGAACATGGAGTTCATCCAATTCCATCCGACGTGCCTGTTCCATCCGGACGCGAAGTCGTTCCTGATTTCCGAAGCGGTTCGCGGCGAGGGCGGCGTTCTGCGGAACGAACGCAGCGAGGATTTCATGAAGCGCTACGACGAGCGCGGATCATTGGCGCCGCGCGACATCGTGGCCCGCGCGATCGACGCGGAGATGAAACGCTCTGGCGCGAAGTGCGTGTTTCTCGACATCACCCATCAATCGCCGGAGTTCCTGCGCGAGAGATTTCCGCACATCTTCGAGACATGCCTGCGCTTCGGAATCGACATGACGAAGCAGCCGATCCCGGTGGTGCCGGCAGCGCATTATCAGTGCGGCGGAATCAAGACGGATGTGAACGGCGCGACCACGTTGCCGGGATTGTACGCCATCGGCGAGGTCGGATGTACGGGGCTGCACGGCGCGAATCGGCTGGCGAGTAACTCGTTGCTTGAAGGCCTGGTCGTTGCGCACCGCGCGTGCGACGCGCTCGTCCGCGAGACGCCACCGAGCCATCCGATGCGCAACATCGCGCTCCCTGAATGGGAGCCGGGCAATGTGCAGGACGTCGACGAGTTGGTCGTCATCTATCACAACTGGGGAGAGATCCGGCGCTTGATGTGGGATTACGTCGGAATCGTGCGAACAACGAAACGGCTGCAGCGGGCCAGCGCGCGGCTGCGCAATCTGCAGCGCGAGATCCGGGAGTTTTATTGGAACTTCAAGGTGACGATCGATCTGCTGGAATTGCGCAACCTCGCGACGGTTGCGGCGTTGATCGTGGATGCGGCGTTGAGCCGGAAGGAAAGTCGCGGCCTGCACTTCACTCTCGACCACCCGGAGCGCGACGATGAACGCTTCCAGCACGAGACTCTTTTGGGCCGTTTTTAGTCTGGAATAGATGCTGCTTTAAACCGGCTGAACGCTTGCCGCGCCGGTAATTTTCGAATACTAAAAGCCCGGCATTCCGCTCGATGAGACCATCTTTTGCATTCTCCCTATTGCTGATCGGGACGGCTGTCGTCGCGCAGGCGCAATCGATGTCGCCCTACGAGAGCGCGGCCGATTTCGCGAAGTACGCGATGAAGCTGCGCGAGCAGGCGATGATGAAAGTCGAGCCGCAGGTCTTTGTGCCGACGAGCTCGCGCACGAGCACGCAGCGCTACCCGTGGAAGACGAGCATCGTGACGACGGTGTTCTGGATTGGCGAGCAGCCGACCGAGAACAACCCGGTGCCGAATAACAAGAGCTCGTGGGACGCAAACTGGACGGCGAGCTACGGCGGTTACGACACGCCTGACGCGAGCGCGCGCCGGAATTATCTGCCCGTCTCGTTCACCCCGCGGCAAAATCCTTTCTACGTGGCGCTGCCGTACAACGACGTCACGCACGGGCAGTTCAAACCCGAAGCCGCGCTGGTCATTCCGTGGTTCAAACAGGAATACAAAGGTCCCGGTGTGTCCGTGTGTAAGGACCGTTGGATCGCGGTGCGCAAAGGCAATCGCGTCTGCTACGCGCAGTGGGAAGATTGCGGGCCCTTCCGCACTGATCATTTCCAATACGTCTTCCAGAACGAGCGGCCAAAGCCGAATCTGAACCGCGGCGCTGGTCTCGACGTCTCGCCGGCGGTGCGGGATTATCTCGGCCTCTCGAACACGGACGTGACCGACTGGCAGTTCGCCGAAGTACGTGATGTGCCGTCGGGTC
>JALZAD010000368.1 GCA_030948555.1 Verrucomicrobiota bacterium
TTCCTGCAGTCTTGACGCGCCCGAAAACCGGCTAAAATCCCGTTTTTGGACTGTAATCGGTCCGGAATTATAAATTCCGGCCGATATAGAGTTTCGGTACCGAAAGGGCATTTCGCATCCCTGCGGACGGAGAGCCTCTTCTGCGTCGAAATTGAGAATTTCTGCCGCTCCGATCCTGTGACGGAGCAAAACTGCGAAATTAACGTCGTGTCCGGAGCGTCGAAACGCAAAGAATTTCAAAAAAACTGCGATTGCAGACTATATTACGGTCAGAATTGTAAATTTTGAGGTGATTACAGTTTCAAAGCGCCTCGAGTCGGCCGTTTTGAAGGAAACGATTCTCACTCTTGAGAGTAGCAGACGTGCGAATCGCCGCGAAGGCGCTCGCGCCAAGTGACCCCGACTTGGCCGCCGCGGGGAATGCCGCGGTGCGCGCTTCGCTCATCTTAGGGGGAAGCGCAATGCTACGGAAAAGTGCGATTTTCGCGCAAGACTGTTTTCGACGAACTTATTGCGCTTCGATTGCTCTTCGCCACAGATTCACACAGATGAAACACGGATTCAGAAGAAGCCTGATTGCGTTGCACAAGCCGCCTTCATCGGTGTAGATCCGTGTTAATCCGTGGCCAAACTCCGGCTGCCTTATAGAATGGGCGCCATGTCTCCGCTCCTCTTTCGCGTCGCTGCGGCGCTCTGCTTTGTAGCCGTCGCGCTGGGCGCTTTCGGCGCGCATAGCCTGAAAGGGTTGCTCCAGTCTAATGACACCACCGACATCTGGAACAAGGCCGTGCTGTATCATCTCGCGCACGCGGTTGCGCTGGTTGCGCTCGCCTTGTCTAGCGCGGCGAACCGCGGCGCGTATTACCTGCTCGTCGCCGGTATTGTGATCTTCAGCGGCACGCTTTACCTGCTTGCGGTGACAAACATCCGCTGGCTCGGCGCGATTACACCGATCGGCGGGCTCTGTTTTCTCGCCGGCTGGGCGTGGCTCGCCATTTCGCCGCCGCGCTGATACGGTCGCGCGCGAAATGTTTCAGACCTTCCTGCAAACAGAGAAGCCAGCCGAAACGGTCGTCGCGTTCGTTGCGGTTTACCTGCTCACGCTGACAGGAGGCCGGTTCCTGAAACGTCGCGCCGGGGTGCGGCTGGGCGCGCTCTATCAGCTTTTCTGCTTAACCCTGGCCTTCTACATCGCCCTCAGTGTCTGGGGTTTGCAAGTGCCGTGGCGCGGGCACATCGGCTCGCTCGTCGTCCTCCTGAGCACCGGCGTGCTCGTCGCGCTGCTCGATCGATTCTTGTGGGATTACTACTTCGAGAAACGGCGACAGACGATCATTCCGCGGCTGCTGCGAGACACGGTCGGGTCAATCATTTTTCTCATCGCGCTCATCATCGTGCTGAGCGTCGGCTACCACGCCGAGACGCAGTTGAAAGGCCTGCTCGCCGGTTCCGGTGTGCTCGCGATCATCATTGGTTTCGCGGCGCAGAATTTCCTGAGCAGCGTGGTCGCGGGAATGTCGCTACAGCTCGAGCGACCCTACAAAGTCGGCGACTGGCTCAAGGTCGGCGAGGTCTACGGCGAGGTCATGGAGATCCACTGGGGCGCGACAAAGCTCCGGACGAGCGACGACATCACCCTGCACATTCCGAACAACGAGATCGTCAAGCACACGATCACGAACCTGAATTATCCGACCCCGCTCTACGCGATGCGGCTCTCGATTGGCGCCGATTACGCGGTGCCTCCGAACCGCGTGAAAGACGCGCTGATGCGCGCGGCGACAAACGCCGTCGGAGTCGTAGTGGACCCTCCGCCCAAGGTCTTCCTGAAGGACTACGCCGACTCCGCGATCCTCTACGAGATCAAGTTCTGGATGACCAATCACGCGCGCTACACCGACATCTGCGACGCGATCCGGACGAACGCGTGGTACGAGTTCAAGCGGCGGAAGATCAACATCCCCTTCCCCATTCGAACGCTGCATCTCGAGCGGAAGACGCGCGTCTCGATGGAAGACGCGCTCGCCCCGGCGCGCGCAATGTTGCGCAAGGAACCGCTCTTCTCCTGCCTCGACGAGGACCAGCTGAACGCGCTCCTCTCGAAAGCGGAGTTCAACCACTTCGGCCGCGGCGAAGCGGTCATCGAAGAAGGTGCGAATGGCGATTCCATGTTCATCCTCTTGCGCGGCACGGCGCAGGTTTCGGTCTCGAAGAATGGCTCCAGGATCCGCGTCGGCGTGCTGCGCCAGGGCGACTGCTTCGGCGAAATGTCGCTCCTCACGGGCGAGCCGCGCACGGCGACGGTGCGGGCGGAGAAAGACTGTGAAGTCTTCGAGATCAGCAAGCCGGTGATGGCTGATATTCTGCGCGAATCGCCCGAGTGCCTCGATCAACTCAGCGGCCTTCTGGCCCATCGCAAGATGGAGACGGAAGGCATCTTGAAAGAAGCGACCGTGCCGCAGGAGCGCGCGGACAAAGAGCGCGAATACACCGCGAGTTTCGTGAAACGGCTGCGTTCGTTCTTCGAACTCTAGCTGCCGCGAGCCCTACTTCGGCGCGAATTGTGCGACGATTTGGTCGAAGCGCGGATCGCCCCGGAGCGGATCCCATAACGGCAACAGCTTGAGCACGCCGTAGCTCGCGATCAGATTTGCGCCAGGGGTCGGCGCCGCGACTGACAGGTAGCGCAAGGCCTCGTCTTTCTCGCCCGCGAGCGCCGCAATCAACGCGTAGTAAACGACCAAACGCTGGCCGGTGATTGAGTCCTTCTCGACCGGCAAGAGCTCCATCGCGCGGCGCCCTTCCGCGAGCGCAGCATCCTTGTTCCCAAGCGCCGCATCCGCCAGGCCGAGCACGCAAATCGCCGGTGCGTAATCCTGCTGCTGCTGCAGAATTTGCTCCTGCTCGGCGCGTGCGGCAGTGAACGCTTTGCGCGCGCGTTCTTCATCGCCCGTCGCGCGCGCGAGCACGCCTTCGCCGAATTTTCGGGTCAGGAAAACGGGTGTGTCGGAGATGAATGCGTTGTTGCCGAGCGCAACCAACGCCTGTTCCGCGGAGTTCCAATCGCGCTCCGCCAGCGCGCAGAAAAACCAGTAGTCGGCCGCGTCGTTCAACGCCGCGGGACGTTCCGTTCGCACTCGCTCGACGAACTGGTGCAACGGCGCGGTGTCCGCTTTCCAGAAGAGATCAATCAAGGCACGCGTGCCCGCGAAGTTCACGTCTTCCGGCGCGACCTCGCGCGCACGATCCATGATCGCGGCCTGCTCCGGATAACGGCGCAGCAATTGATAGCTGAGCGCGAGCTGCGTCATGATGAACACATTCCGCGGATCGAGCGCGATCGCCTTTTCGAGCGACGCGATTCCTTCCTCATGCTTGCCTTGTCGCCGCAGGATGTAACCGATCGTTGCGGGGACGAGCGGATCATTCGTTAGGCTGCGACCTGCGATGGCTAACTCGGCCAGCGCTCCTTCATAATCGCGCCGCGCGTAATAGAGATGGCGCCCGCGGGTCAGATGCGTTTCAGCGGCATCGGGCCGGAGTTGCATCACGCGCTCGAGCGCCGCATCGGCCGCGGCGAGGCGCGCGGGCGTGCGATCGAAGCCGGAGGCGTAAAGCTGGTCGTGCGCATCAACGAGCTGGCAATACGCCGCATGAAAACTTGGATCGCGCGCGACCGCGCTATTCAAAAGCTCGATCGCTTCCGCAAAACTCTTCTGCTGCGACGTGCTCAACTCCGAAGTAACGAGCAACGTCTTCGCGCGGCTGTATTGCTCGAAGGCGGTCACGTCCGCGGTCGGACGTTCGGCAAGCGCAGCCTTCTCATGCGGTGAAAGCGTGGCTCGAAGTTGATCGGCGATGGTCTTGGCGATTTCGCTTTGAATGGCAAAGACATCGGCCAGATCGCGGTCGTAGCTTTGCGCCCACAGATGCACGTCTTTGCGCGCGTCGATCAACTGCGCGTTCACCCGCACTTTGTTGCCCGCGCGCTGCACGCTGCCCTCGAGCAGGTTCGCTACGCCGAGTTGCTGCGCGATCTCGCGCAGATTGCGCTGCGCGCCGCTCTTATACTGCATGACCGATGTCCGGCTGATCACCTTCAGGTCGGAAACCCGCGCCAGATGGGTGAGGATTTCATCCTGCACACCATCCGCGAAATAGGCATTCGTCGGGTCGTCGCTGAAGTTGGCAAAGGGCAGGACGGCGATGCTCTTCTCGTTAGGCGACACTGCGCCGGTGCTCGCATAGCGATGCACGAAAATCAGGGCCGAAGAGATGATGACCGCGAGCAAAACGGCCGCACCGAGCAGCGCGCGCACGCGCCGTTTCGCCCTGCGACTGACCGCGTCCGCGACCGCGGAAAGCTTTTCCGGCAGCGCAGGATTGCCCGCATTGTCGGTGTAGAGATTTACTAACGAGACGCGCACGCCGTGCTTCACCTCGCACTCGCCGAGGTCATACAGACAGGCCTGCCAATGGCGATAATGCGCGAGGTCGTCGGCGACTCGTTTCGAGACCAGGATGTGACCCGCGTCGCCGCAATCCATCACGCGCAGCGCCATGTTGATGCCGGCGCCCGCGACGTTGCCGCGCTCGTTCACATCCTCGACTTGATGAACGGGCCCGCTGTTAATCCCCATGCGAATCGGCGGGCAAGGTTGCACCCGGCCAGCGCGGCTGATCTCGAGCGCGCATTCCACCGGCGCTTCCACGGAGCTGGTAAAGACGAGCGCCATGCCATCGCCGGTTGGCAGCAGACCGACGTGGCCCGCGCGTTCCGCGGCGCGCACCGCGGCGGTCTCGCGCACGATGCCGTTGAGCTGGTGCAACGAGCGCGTCTGCTCCTCGATCAGCAGCTTCGAGTAACCGACGATATCGATGAAGAGGACATGCCCGATCTCCAAGCGAAGCTTCGGATGTTCCTCCTCAGACATTGATCAGATGAGCTACGTCGCGGCGACGGTTTCGCGAATGATCTCCCACGCGCGGCGCAGATGTTCTTCGGTGGTGAGGAGATTTCCAAGCCCGAGCCGCATGACGACGCGCCCGCGGAGTTTCGTCTGCATCAAATACGTTTCGCCGCCGGCGTTAATCTTCTCCACGAGCTGCGCATTGAGCTTGTCGCTCGTCGCGTCGTCCGCGGCTTTGAAGCGAAAACAGACCACGCCCATGACGGTCGGCGCGGCGAGCTCGAAGCGCCCATCCTCTTTGATCCACTTCGTGAAAAGCTGCGCCAGCCGGAGGTGATCACGCAGCCGCGCGGCAATTCCTTCGCGCCCGAAAGTGCGCCAGACCATCCAGGCCTTGAGCGCACGGAAACGGCGGCCGAGTTGTACGCCGTAATCCATGTAATTGATCTCTGCGCCCGCGGCGTCACCGCGCAAATACTCGGGCACGAGGGTGAAGACATCGCGCAGTCGTTTGATGTCGCGCACGTAGAGCGCGCTGAAGTCGAAAGGCACGAAGAGCATCTTGTGCGGATTGACGACTAACGAATCAGCGGCGTTCCATCCGCTCTTCACCCACTCGCATTCCGGCACGACCGAGAGCCCGCCGCCATAGGCCGCATCGATGTGCAGCCACATGCCGTACTCGCGGCAAACCGCCCCGATTTGTTCAACCGGATCGACGCTCGCGGTCGAGGTCGTGCCGACCGTCGCGACCACCGCGAGCGGCATGAACTCTTTGCGCAAATCGGCCGCTACCGCCTCGCGTAACGCCTGCACGTCCATGCGGAACTCGGCGTCGGTCGCGATGCGGCGGACGTTGTGTTCGCCGAGGCCGAGCGCGATGCAGGCCTTGTCGATCGAGCTGTGCGCCTGATCCGATGTGTAGACGCGGAAGATGGGTAACTCGGCCCGGCCGGAGAGCCCGAGCGCGCGCACGGATGTTCCCGCTTCTTCACGCGCGGCGGCGAGCGCGTGCATGGTCGAGATCGAAGCGGTGTCGTAAACCACGCCGCTGAACTCGTTAGGCAAACCGAGCCATTGCTGAAGCCAGCGGAGCACAACGGTCTCGAGCTCGGTTGCCGCCGGCGAGGTGCGCCAGGTCATGGCGTTGACGTTTAACGCGGCGGTCAGCATTTCGGCCAGGATGCCGGGTGCGGTCGTCGTGGCGCCGAAGTAGCCCATGAATTGTGGATGCGCCCATTGCGTCACGCCGGGAAAAATGACGCGCTCGAAGTCGGCCATGATCGTCTCGAGCGGCTCGCCTTGTTCCGGCGCTTCGGCCGGTAATTGCGCGCGAATCGCGCCCGCTTTTGCCGTGGGCGAGATCCGTTTCGTTGCGATCTGCTCGCGGTAATCGGCGATCCAATCAGCGACTTCGTGCAGATGTTTCCGGAACACGTCCGGTGGAATGTCGCCGAGGCGGTCGGGTTGGTTCATTCGTTAGGCTGCTGCGCCGCAGCTTGCGCGGCGACCCGCCCGCCCGCAACCCAATCTCGTCCGATCCCTTTGGTGAGAAGTTTGTCGCCGAACGGATAACCGCCGAACCGCAGGTGCCAGTAAACCGCCCTGTAGGTGCTGAAGGCGCGCTCGAAAATCCAGAGCGGCGCGTAGAAGCAGATGGACGGCGGGATGTATTCCGAGGCCAGCCCGCGCGCTCCGCCGGCGCAGGCGAGCGCGATCGAAAAGATCGAGACGATTACGACGACGATGATGAAGCCGGCCGCACCGCCGAAGATTGCGCTCAAGAGGAGCATGATGGGAAGCGCGAGGAAGAACGCGGTCTTCGCGCGCAACCCGAAGTCTTCGTAGGCCTGCCGCGGCCGTTGTTCTTTCCACTTCCGCAAAGTCGGCGGGCGTTTCCGAACGAAGAAGTCGAGCGCGTAATCGATCTTCGCGCCCACTCGCGCGAAGTGCCGGATGATCTCTTCGTTGTCGAAGAGCACATCGCCGTCGTAATGGCCGACGCGCAACATGGTGGCGCGGCGAAATGCGCACGTTCCGGGATAATCGCCGATGCGCAGGGTCGCGCGATTGATCAGCATCCGCGCTGATTCCATCCGCGCCCACCACGGCAATGGCGAAAGGAAGTTCTGCGGCCGGACCATTTCGTGTTCGTCGAGCAGCGCGATCATGCGCTCGATGTCGGCCGACGTGTAACGAATGTCGTCGTCCGCGAGGATGATCTTCTCGTTCGACGCCAGCTCCACGCCGGTGTGGATTCCATTCACCTTGTCGTTGAGATAACCGAAGCGCGGATCGACTTCTGCATGGCGGCAGACGGACGACCAGAGACGATCGTGCTCGGCGAAAACTTCAGCCGGTGAGCCGTCGACGACGATCAGTTCGCAGCCGGCCTTCGCGAGCAGCGCGAAGTAATCGGCGAGCTGCTGCGCCTCGTCCGGCACAAACGTCGCGCGGCGGATCGGCAGCAGATACGTGC
>JALZAD010000405.1 GCA_030948555.1 Verrucomicrobiota bacterium
CCTCGGCAGTAAGGTGAACTACTTCATCGGCAATGATCCGGCGCAGTGGCGGACGGACATCCCGACCTTTGGCCGCGTTCGTTACACAGCAGTGTATCCCGGGATCGACGTCGTATACTACGGCAACCAGAAAAGCTTGGAGTATGACTTCATGGTCGCCCCGGGTCAGGACGCTCGGGCAATCAGGCTGCACTTCGCGGGCGCGGAGCGGGTGACAGTGGAACGCGCTACCGGCGATCTACTGCTGCGCGTCGACGGCAAAATAATCCGGCAACGTGCACCAGTGGCTTATCAGGAGATGACGGGCGGCCAGCGGCGGGAAGTTAAGAGCGGCTACGCGCTCAGGGCAGCCGGGCAGGTTGGGTTCGAAGTTGGCGAGTACGACTCGCAGCTCCCGCTCGTAATTGATCCCGTGCTGGTTTATTCGACGTATCTCGGAGGCGGTAGTAGTGACGCTGGTAACGGCATCGCAGTCGACTCCGAGGGCAATGCTTACATTACCGGATACACCCTTTCCAATAACTTCCCGACGGCGAATCCGCTCCAAGGCATAAATAGCGGCAGTCGGGATGCTTTCGTAACGAAGATCAACGCAGCAGGTACAGCGATTCTCTATTCCACTTACCTCGGCGGCGGTGGCAGTGATACTGGCTACGGCATCGCGGTAGATTCAGCGGGTAACACTTATGTGACTGGAGAAACGAGCTCGACGAATTTTCCGACAGCTAACGCGCTTCAGGGAACAAATCGCGGTAGTGGCGATGCTTTCGTTACGAAGATCAACGCGCAGGGCTCAGCGCTTCTTTATTCCACGTACCTGGGTGGCGGCGCTAGTGATACTGGTTCTGCGGTCGCCGTGGATTCTTCAGGCAATGCCTATGTAACCGGACAAACAAACTCGACCAACTTCCCGACGGCTAATCCGATTCAAAGCGCAAAGGGCGGCGGCGTTTATGATGCATTCGTAACGAAAATTAGTGCACCAGGTGCGCTGCTCTATTCCACTTATCTCGGTGGCGGCACTGAGGACGTGGGCTACGGTGTAGCTGTCGATGCCGCTGGTAATGCTTACGTAACGGAATATACAGACTCAATTAACTTCCCGACAGTTAGTCCATTCCAACCCGTGGGGGGCGGACTTAGCGATGCCTTTGTGACGAAGATCAATGCGCCAGGCTCGGCTTTCATCTATTCCTCTAAACTCGGGGGCGGCGCTGATGACGTGGGCAGGAGCATCGCGGTGGACGCATCAGGCAACGCGTATGTTACGGGGTTCACCGACTCCACAAACTTTCCGCTAGCCACTCCCATTCAAGCCACAAAGGGCGAAAGTCACGATGCCTTCGTGACGAAAATCAACGCGGCAGGCTCCGCGCTCGTTTACTCTACTTACTTGGGTGGCACTGGTGGTAGTGAGTTTGGCAATGATGAAGGCAACGGCATCGCACTGGACTCGTCGGGCAACGCTTACGTCACCGGAAGCACACACTCGATTAACTTCCCAACAGCAAACCCGACCCAAGGCACGTACAGCGGCGCAGGCGACGCCTTTGTGACGAAGATTAGTGCCTCAGGTACGTCGCTCGTTTATTCCGGTTACCTCGGAGGCAGCAATCTGGAAAACGCGACTGGCCTCGCGGTAGATTCTGCCGGCAACATCTACGTCGCTGGAAGCACATCCTCAACCAACTTCCCGGCTGCTAACGCCATTCAAGGCGCGAACGGGGGCTTTAGTGACGCCTTCGTGACGAAGATCGGCGACTCGAATCCTTTCGCCCTAGTCCAAGCCGTTTCAAGGAAGATGCACGGCGTGCTCGGGCCGTTCGATGTGCCGCTGCCGTTGACCGGCACACCCGGGGTGGAATGCCGCAGCAGCAGTGGCAATCACACGCTGGTGTTCACCTTCACGGCGAATGTCGGGAGCGGCAGCGCGCGTGTGACCAGCGGGATCGGCAGTGTCAGTAGGACCCCTACTTTCGCCGGCAAGACGATGACAGTGAACCTGACGGGAGTCGCCGATCCGCAGGCGCTGGCCGTAACTTTGAGCGGGATCACGACCGCCTCTTCGCAGGCAGTCGGCGTAACTTCGAGGGGCAGGATCACGGACGCGCCTTCGCAGGTGCTGCCGGACACGCAGATCACGATCAACTTTCTCGGTGGCGATGCGAACGGCGATCGCACGGTGAACGCGGCCGATGCGACGAGCACGCGGAACCTCTCGGGAGCTACAACGGATGCGACAAATTTCCGCGCCGACTTCAACATCGATGGCACCATCAACGCTGCGGACGCGACGATGGCTCGCAACGCGTCGGGCCACTTCGTTCCGTAGCCCTGCCGCAGCTGATCGGGCGAAAAGTTGTCATGGCACTCGTGCCTCGGCCTAAACTGCTCAACGGCGAGTTCCAGCGCGCCGGATCAAATGTGGAACGCAGTCGAAATTTTTACAGAGAACTGTGCTACAGCGCTCCCTGGGTTAGCTGTGCTTGAAATTCCGCTGCCTTCTCCGGCTTTCCCCAGCTCTCGTAGAGCGCGACAAGATCGCGCAACACCCGTGTTGTCCGCGGGCTGGTCAGGCCCTGCGAAGCTTTCAGGTTGGAGTAGCTTTCAGTGAGGACACGTTCGGATTCATCGTAGCGCTCGAGTAACATCAAACACTCGCCGAGGACACCTTGGGCTTCGCCAATTCTATAGTGGCCCGCAGGGTATGCGCGCGTGCAACCGTCGACCGCGTTTCTTAACACGATCTCAGCCTCGGCCGCGCGCGCCGTTTGATTTAGGAGCCGTCCTTGTGTGATCTGCGCAACCACACGAGCGGGGTGAGCTTCGGGCAGCGTCTTCTTGTAAATCTCGGTTGACTGATTCATCGCCGCTTCCGCTGCGGTGGTGTCTTCCTTCAGCAGAGCCAATCGAGCCTGCACCTCCAGGTTGCGCGCGAGATACGCCGAATTTTCGCCAAACGATTTGCGGTATAGCTCCGCGCCACGACGGAGAAGCGGTTCCGCTTCGTCTAGGTGACCCTTGGCAATCAACATTTCGCCGAGCCCGGTCAGGCTCGCGGCGGACTCCCAACGCTCGCCAGTCGGTAAGGCCTGAAACTCTTCGCACGATTTCCGATACAACACCTCGGCTCCGTCGATATAGCCCCTGTCCGACTCGATCGATCCAAGGCTGGGCTGGACGATCGCCGCCACTGCGCGGTCATCGCCTGTGAGGCTTGCCTCCTGGCGCAACGCTTCTTGCAAAAGCGCTTCTGCGCCATTGGTGTCGCGTTGGTATCTCTTCACGTTTCCCAAGCCGGCCGCAGCTGCAGCGTACCAACGCGGCTCGAACTTGGGATTGCCGGTTTTGTTGCGGTATATCCGCAGAGCGCGCACGTAGAGAGGTTCGGCCCCGCGAGAATCTCCGCGCAGCGAAAGGGTGTCCGCGAGGTGCAGGAGCGTGCGTGCGGTATCGGGATCGTCGTCTCCGTGAAGGTTCGTGAACGTGTCGAGCGCCGCCCGCAGATGATGTTCTGCGGCATCAAAGCGACCCTCATACATGTAGCTGCTGCCGATGTTGCGCTGCAGCTCTGCCCGGATCTGCGGTTGATTGGCAAACTCCGTCTCCACTTTGCCGGCAGCCTCGTCCAACACCTGGCCGATCGTGACCTCCGGCCCTTTCTTTCCACTCGGTGAAAACCAGCCGGGATTCGCGAAGCCGAGCAGACTTTGGGTAAACGCGTTGATGCGCTGCGCCTTTGCTTGTTCTTCCCGCGCATGGTCGCGTTCGAAGCGGGCGACTTGGGTCGCGTGAATACTGACCATCAGCGCTGCGCCAATCGCGAGGAGAACAGCGCATGCCGCCGCCACAGCGATTTTGTTCCGTCGGACAAACTTCGAAGCGCGGTAAGCGAACGTGTCTTTCCGGGCGATGACCGGCAGTCCGTCCAGGTAACGTCGGATATCTTCGGACAGCTGGGCAACGGAAGCATAACGGCGCGCCGGCTCCTTCCGAAGCGCCATCAGGATGATGTTATCGAGATCGCCTCGCAGCGACTTGCGATCAGTCACGGTCCCGTTCTGAGTTCCTTTCGTTGCGCTGCTCGGCCGGGTCGGTTCCTGCTCGTTGATGGCGCGCGAAATTTCATCGGAGCTACGACTCGTTAGGCGATATGGCCGACTGCCAGTGAGCAGCTCGTAAAGAATGACGCCGAGGCTGTAAACATCGCTTGCCGTCGTCATGTTTTCGCCGCGAATTTGCTCGGGGCTCGCGTAGTCCGGCGTCATGACCTTGGCGAGCGTGAGTGTTTGCGCGTCGGCTTGCGTCTCCGGATCGAGGAGCTTCGCGATACCGAAATCCAGCAGCTTCGGTTCGCCCTCCGCGGTGACGCGGATGTTCGCCGGCTTCAGGTCGCGGTGAATGACCAGATGTTGATGCGCGTAGCTGACCGCGGCGCAGACTTTGCGGAAGAGCGCGAGCTTTTCGGAAGTCGTTAGGCGGCGCTTATTGCAATACTCGTCGAGACGCTCGCCCTCGACGTATTCCATGATGAAGTAGGGGACGCCTTCCGAAGTAGCCGCGCCGCCATAAAGCCGCCCAATGTTCGGGTGATTCAGGCCCGCGAGGATCCGTTCTTCCTGGTGAAAGTGACGGAGGATATTCGCAGTGCCGAAGCCGGAGCGGACAAATTTGATGGCGACTTTGCGCCCCAGTTGCGTGTCATCCGCGAGATAGACTTCGCCCATTCCGCCGCTGCCGATGAGTGAACACAGTTCGTAAGCGCCAAAGGTCGTTCCGGCGGCGAATGTCTCGTCGTCATCGATCAGTATTTCCGCTGCAAGGTGGACGGCGGGCTCGTCCACGAACCGAGGAGCCCGCCCTCCGAACTCGAGCAATGATTCGACTTCGCCGCGCGGATTCGTGGCGGTGCCACAGGCTTCATCGAGGAAGTGAGGCCACTCCGTCCGATCGTGCTCGAGAGCGGATTTTACGATCTCCGCTACGGTGGCTGGCGCCGGCTCAGGCATGAACTTTTTGCTGCGCCAATTCCCGGGCGAGCCAGACCTTCGCGAAGCTCCAATCGCGCGCGATCGTCTTGGCAGACACGTCCAGGACCTCCGCGATTTCCTTTGCTTCCATCCCGCCGAAAAACTTCAGCTCGACCACCTGACTCTCGCGTGGAAAGGAGCGCGCGAACGTTTTCAGCGCCTCGTCGACCTCGATCAAATTGATCGCTGAATCCTCTGCAAGTTCGCGCGTTTCATCGAGGTAGATTTTCTGCAGACCACCGCCGCGCTTCGCGGTCTGATGTGCGCGCGCGTGTTTCAAAAGAATGCGGCGCATCAGTTGCGCGGCCACACCGAAGAAATGCGCCCGTCCCTGCCAGGTGACTCGCGATTGATCGACGAGCTGAATGTAAGCCTCGTGAACGAGTGCCGTCGCCTGAAGGGTGTGATCGGCACGTTCGCGCTGCAGGTAATGCCGCGCCAGACGCCGCAGTTCTACGTAAACAATCGGGATCAGCTGGGCCGCAGCAGCGTCATCGCCGTCCGACAAGCCGAGGAGAATTCGAGTAGCGTCTGTGTTCGTCGAGGTGTTCAGGGGTTTCCGTTCGTCGCGAGATTCTACCGGCCTTGCGTTGAATGCGGAATTAATTTCGAACGCGATGTCCCTTTTGGCGGCTCAACCGGACGCTACCTCATAGAACCCTATGAAATCGAATCCGCTCCGCATCCTTACTCTCACCGCGATCACAGTCGTCTTCGCTACCGGCAGCTTGTCCGCGCAAGTGTTCTGGGAGCGCAAGGCGCATGGGGAAGGCCCGTTCTACTACCCCGGCCACGAAGGCGACCCGCTCTACGCCTACTATTATCCCAACAACAATAACTGGAGTCAGAAGAAGGAGTACGCATACGACAACAACAATCCTCCCCAACCGATTTTCGTGAGCGCGCCGAGTAACTGGTCCACGGACAACTTTCCTCAAGCGGGCAACGTCACGCTGGGGAGCAGCGGCGGCGGGCCGACCAATTACGATCGCAGCGCTAGCCCCGTGTCGCTCAGTTCGCTCACGATCCAGCAGGATGGTGGGCTCAATATGGAGTTCGGCACGATCATGTCCTCCGTGTCGTTCAACTTCCAAGGCAACAACATCGCGGACGCAACCCTGACCGCCAGCAACGGCGGCGGCGATACCCCGATCATGGTCCTCCCGGGTGGCGGAACATTGAAGAAAACCACCGGCACAAGCACGTTCACAGTTGAGCCGCAACTCGTGGTCGATAATGGCGGAACGATCGCGTGCGACGCCGGTGCGCTCCAGCTTCCGGCTACCTCTCGCTATGCGGGCGGAGTTAATTTCAACGCGGCCACTGCGGCCCTCATCAACCTCACTCCTGCGACCGCAGTCGACTCCAGCGCCGTGCGGATAATCGGCGCGTTTACCGGCATCAACACCGGCGGCACCGTGACGTTAGGCAGAGGAGTTCTCGGCACCGTCGGCGGAACCGGCGGGGCGACGTTCAACTTCAGCGGAGACACCTTGCAATGGGGCGACGCCGCGATTCGCAGCACTGCAGCCGATCCGTTCATTAATGTCGGCACGATCAACGTAACCGGATCGCCTAATATCCTCGGCCTCGGGTTCACAAACAAAGGCGTTGTCGTGCAAAGTGGCGCGGGCGAGTTAGCCCTTCCTTATGGGACGGGATTCACCAACGCGAGTGGCAGCGTCTATGAGTTTCAAAACGATCGCGGACTAAACAGCAATGGCGGGAGCGGTGACGCTCCGTTCTTCATCAACTCAGGCAAGCTTCTGAAAGCTGGCGGGACCGGCACATCCCTGATCGTGCCGGCAGTTCAGATCGACAATCTCGGAGGTACTGTGCAGGTAGATACTGGCACACTCGCGCTGGGTCGAGGACTCCCCGGTAACGGCGGAAATTTCATCGTCGCCGCGGGCGGAACGGCGTTGCTGAACGACGGATCGAGCACCGGTTATTATCACGGCACCTACACTGGTTCAGGTAATGGCACGGTGGCCTTGAGCGGCGGAGCGCTGGAGGTGTACGGCGCCGGCGGCGCGACCTTCAATCTTCCCGGCACGATTTTCCAGTGGACCGGCGGCACGATCAGTAGCGTTAGCGCGCCTTTCATCAACGCCGGCACCCTTACTATTGGAGGCCCGGTGAGCACCTATAACTACAACGCTGGGTTTACGAACAGGGGCACAATCATTCAGAGCGGCTCTGGCAATATGACTTCTCAGCGGGACGAAGTCACAAATGCAGCGGGAAGCCTCTGGGATGTTCGCAATGATCTCGGCTACCTCGGTTATTATGTCGTTAACGGAGGCCTCTTCCAAAAAAGCGCGGGCAACGGCACCTCCCTTTTCGATGGCGCTTTCAATAACAGCGGCATGATCTCGGTCAGCAGCGGCACTCTTCAGTTCAATGCCGGCATGGTGCAGGTGAGTGGGAACACCCTGACCGGCGGCGCATGGAGGTTGGTGGATGGAGGCAGCGGCGCAACGTTGCTCATCAACAGCGGACCACTGCTGATCAACAAAGGAACGGTGATCCTGTCCGGACCGAATTCACTCTTTCCAGCAATCGATTCGCTGCGCCAGAACGACGGAATATTCCTCGTGAGTAACGGGCGTAATTTTGTCGTTCCGCCAGCGGCGCAGGCCGCGCGCACGGAGTCGCTCGCGAGCGGGAACACGGTGCCGAATGCCGGCACGCTCATCATCGGGCCGAACAGTTCGTTCACCGTTAACGACGACTACTCGCAAGGTTTGAACTCAACTCTCGAGGTCCTGATTGGCGGCGATGCGGCGGGTTCCGGCTATCACCAGTTGAACGTCACCGGCACCGCCGCGCTCGCCGGCACGCTAAAACTTTCGACGGTCAACGGCTACACGCCGGGTGCGAACCAAACCTTTGAGATCATTCATGCGGGCGCGATCTCAGGCGGGTTCGTCAACGTCATCGGCGGCACGGTCACATACACCTCGACGGGGGTCTTCGCGCATCCGACCGCCGCCACCGGGCCGCTGCAAATCACAAAGGCTGTCTCGCGCAAGGTGCACGGCGACGGTCAGACCTATGACATCAATCTCCCATTAAGCGGCGCGCCCGGTGTCGAAAGTCGGATCGGCGGCGGTAATCACACTGTCGTCCTGACCTTCACGAACGAACTCGTGGCTGGGACTGCCGGTCTAACGAGCCAGCGCGGCGGCGACGTTTCGGGCACCGCCATCATCGATGGCAACACGATGACGATGAATCTCAGCGGCGTTACCGATGCGCAGCAGGTCGAGATTCGCCTAAGTGGTGTAACAGATGTGGCCGGCCAGACGCTACCACAAACAACCTTCCGGTTCGCTCTCCTCATCGGCGATGCCAATGGAGATGGAAGTGTGAACGCGGCGGATGCAACTATCACGCGCAACCGCTCTGGACAGGCAACCGACACGACAAACTTCCGCGTTGATTTTAACACTGATGGCAGCGTGAACGCGGCCGACTCGACGGTAGTTCGGAACGCGTCCGGTCACTCTGTTCCTTCGGCGCCCGCGCGGGCTGCAAAAGGGTCGTAGCCAAAGCGGGGCTCTGCGCGTAGAGAACGCGCGTGAGCGGGAAGAGGCGCAGTTTTCATTTCGTCGGCGTCTGCGGGACAGCAATGGGATCCGTCGCGGCGGCGTTGCGCGAGCGCGGCTACAGCGTCACCGGCTCGGACGAGAGCGTGTATCCGCCGATGTCGACTTTCCTGGAAAGCCGCGGCGTCACTTTGAGCGAAGGCTTCACGGCCGAGAACATCACAGCAGACGCGGACGTGGTCGTGATCGGCAACGCGATGAAGCGCGGCAATCCGGAAGTGGAAGCGGTCCTCAACCAGAAGCTCTACTACCTGTCGCTCCCGGAGATTTTGCGGAACGAGTTTCTGCGCGGCCGGCACAACCTCGTGGTGAGCGGAACGCACGGGAAGACCACCACGACGTCGTTGCTCACCTGGCTGATGAAAGTGGCCGGCTTCGACCCGAGCTACATGATCGGTGGCATTCCGAAGAACCTCGGACAAGGCGCGCACTTCAACGATTCGAAATATTTCGTGATCGAGGGCGATGAGTACGACACCGCGTTTTTTGATAAGCGCTCCAAGTTCGTTCATTACCTGCCCGAGCTGCTGATCGTGAACAACATCGAGTTCGATCACGCCGACATCTTCGACAACCTCGAGCAGATCAAACGCAGCTTTCGCCATCTGCTCCGCATCGTGCCGCAGAACGGCATGGTGCTCTTAAATGGCGACGATCCGAACTGTCGCGAAGTGTCTAACGAGTGCTACGCGCAAATGGTGGAGGTTGGGTTTGGGATGCATTGCGCGCGGAGGATCAGCGATGCGGCTTACTCGACGGAGGGCTCGTCGTTCGAACTGGAAGGCGAGAGATGGGAGATCCCGCTGATCGGCGAGTTCAATGTGCGGAATGCGGCCATGGCCATCTCAGCCGCGCGATTTTACGGCGCGTCCAGTGAGAAGATCCGCGAAGGACTGGCCAGCTTCCAAGGCATCGCGCGGCGGCAGGAGCTACGCGGCGAAGTCGGTGGCGTGAAGGTGATCGACGACTTCGGACATCATCCGACCGCGATCGCGCAGACGCTGACTGGATTGCGCCAGCGCTACGCCGGTCATCGCCTCTGGGCGATCTTCGAGCCGCGCTCGAACACGACCCGGCGCGCGGTGTTTCAGCAGCAATTGCCCGATGCGCTCAAGCTCGCGGACGGCGTCTTCATCTCACAAGTCGCGCGTCTCGACCAGATCGCCGAGACCGATCGGCTGGATCCGGAAGCGGTCATGAAATCGATCTCCGACTCAGGCCGTCCCGCGTTCTACGAGAAGGACGCGGACGCCATTGTCGATCGCCTGATACCACTCGTTAGGCCAGACGATGTCGTGGTCGTGTTCAGCAACGGCGGCTTCGGCGGCATCCACGAAAAGATCCTCTCGCGGCTGAAAAGTCGTTAGTCCGCGGCGGCCGAGGTGTGGTCGTGGACGATCCGCCAAGCATCCGGAGTTCGTCGCAGCAGAAGGGTGAAACGTCCATGCGGCTGATCGCTGGCGCGCGTGAGTTGCCATTTTCCGGTGGCGAGCGCGGCATCGTCGCTTAGCACCGAAACTGAAACCTCCGAGAAGCTGAGCAGGCCCATCTTTTCACGGCTGTCGTACTTCGCCGCGTAACGATCGCGAACGGTCTGCCAGCCTCGGGTCACGGCGTCGCCCGAGACGAACTCGGTCTGATCGCCCCGCGCATATCCATTCATGTAGCCGTCGATGTCGCCACGGTTCCAAGCTTCCGCTTGCTCATTGAGCACGTGCCGGATGTCAGCTTCCGCATCGGGCTCAGCGAACGCGAAGCGACTCAGAAAGAGCGCGCAGATTGCGCCGGAAAGAAAGAAGCGAAAGTGCATCGAATTGAGAGGCTTTGGACGGACCGTGCTCGGGCCGCCTTCGATATAGCGGTTTCCCGGAGAGCCTGCTAGACTTCGTGCGCTCATCCCGGATTTTCACTGCTGCGCTGTCGTCCAGTTGACCTCTATGTTTGACCTCCTTCAAACCCGCGTACTCCGCGCGTTGTGCTTTGTCGCTCTTGTCTTCGGCTGCGCGGGAGGAGTGACCGCACAGATCCAGCCGGATCCATTAACTGTCGCCGCAGCCGGCCCTGCCGCTCCGCCTGCCTCGGTCGCTGCGGCACCAGCGCCCGGCCCGGCCGCTGGAGCGACCGGCGGCGGCGCTTCGGATCTGGTCACGCTTCAATTTCCAAATAGCGACGTGGTCGACGTGCTCCGTTTCTATGAACAGCTCACGGGCAAAAAGCTCGTGATGGACAATTTCGTGCAGGGGAAGGTGAACATCTTTGTCGCAAAACCGCTGCCGAAAGATGAGGCGATCAACATCATCAAGATCAACCTGCTGATGAATGGCTACTCGTTAGTCCCGGCGGAAGGCGACGTGGTGAAAGTGATCGGGACGGGCAAGAACCCGCGCAACCAGGGCGTGCCGATCATCTCCGATGAATCGATGATCCCGGCCGGCGAGCAGGTGATCAGTTTCCTCTTCAAGTTGCGCTTCGCTGATCCGACGGAGTTGCAACAGGTGCTCGGCCAGTATCTCTCGCCGCCGCAGCCTTACACGTCGTTCCTCGCGCTGCCGAAATCCTCGAGCATTCTTGTGACAGAAAACTCGAGCGTTATCCGCAGCCTGGTGAACATCATCAACCAGGTCGACATCCCGCCGGCCGAAGTGGTGAGCGAGTTCATCCGACTCGAACGAGCCGATGCTTCGAAGGTCGTCGAGATGTTGAAGGATGTTTTCGAGAAGGGGCAGCAGCAGCAGCAAAACGGCGCTCCGGGAACGCCGGCGATCCGTGGGGTGCGACCGGGTGTTCCGCCGCAGCCGCAAGCTCCTGTGGTGGCTGATAACGGCGATCTCGGCGGCTTCACCGCATTGTCCGAGGACTCGGTCATTGTTGGTAAGATCAAGATCTCCCCCGATGTCCGCACGAACCGAATTCACGTCATCACGCGTCCGGTGAACATGCCATTCGTTAGGCGGCTGATTTCCGAGTTCGACGCGAATGTGGATTTCGCGAAGCCCGTCACGCGGCCGCTCCGTTACGTTTCGGCGAACGACGTGCTGCCTGTGATTGTGCAGGCCTTGCAGGAACCGGGCGGCAACC
>JALZAD010000040.1 GCA_030948555.1 Verrucomicrobiota bacterium
CTGGTGAACATCATCAACCAGGTCGACATCCCGCCGGCCGAAGTGGTGAGCGAGTTCATCCGACTCGAACGAGCCGATGCTTCGAAGGTCGTCGAGATGCTGAAGGATGTTTTCGAGAAGGGCCAGCAGCAGCAACAAAACGGCGCTCCGGGAACCCCGGCGATCCGCGGGGTGCGACCCGGTGTTCCGCCGCAGCCGCAAGCTCCCGTGGTGGCTGATAACGGCGATCTCGGCGGCTTCACCGCATTGTCCGAGGACTCGGTCATTGTTGGTAAAATCAAGATCTCGCCGGATGTCCGCACGAACCGAATTCACGTCATCACGCGTCCGGTGAACATGCCGTTCGTTAGGCGGCTGATTTCCGAGTTCGACGCGAATGTGGATTTCGCGAAGCCTGTCACGCGGCCGCTCCGTTACGTTTCGGCGAACGACGTGCTGCCTGTGATTGTGCAGGCCTTGCAGGAACCGGGCGGCAACCAGGGCGCGGGCGGCGCGGGCGAAGTGCCGCCAGGCGGCAACCCGAATGCGCAGAATAATCCTCAGCGGAGAAACCCTTCCTCGACCGCATCAACAAGCGAGTTCGGGGGGGGGAATGGCTCGGGCGGCGGAACGAATTTCTCGGAAGAGCTCTCCACTCAGGCGGTCGATACCGCGCCGAAAGCGGTCACGATTGGCAACGCCAAAATTATCTCTGACCAGCGCTCTAACAGCATCATCATTCTCGGCAATCGCGAGGTGGTCGTGAAGGTACAGAAACTCTTGAACGAAATGGATGTGAGCGCGCCGCAGGTCGCGCTTAGCACGGTCATCGGCGAGCTGACGCTGAACAACAACGAAGAGTTCGGGGTCGATTATTTCGAGCGCTTCAAGCGCATCGGCGATCGCGGCGCGACGGGCGGCATTGGCGGCACTTCGGGCAATACTGGTCTGCGGTCCTTCGATACACTGCGCGACTTTCTGCCCTTTGCTGCTTCAACCGCTGCGACTGGTGGCGCGAACGTTTTCATCAACGCCGGCTGGGGTTTGACCGCGATCGTGAAAGCGCTCGATTCCACGGGGCGCTTTAAGACCATTTCGCGGCCGACCGTTTTCACGAGCAACAACAAGAAAGCGATTATCGCGTCCGGCCAGGAAATCCCGGTGCCGGTGAGCACGATCTCTAATGCAAGCGGCGGCGGCGGCATCATCAACTCCGGACTCGCCCAGCAATCGAACATTCAGTTTAAGAAGATCGCGCTCCAGCTCGAGGTCGTGCCGCTGATCAACTCGGAGAAGGAAGTCTCGCTCGATATCCTGCAGAAGCTCGACAGCATTTCGGGCAGCACAAACATCAGCGGCAACGCCATCCCGACCATCCAGACGCGCTACATCAAAACGGCTGTGACCGCGCCGAATTGTTCGACCATCGCGCTCGGCGGTCTCATTCAGGACAGCAAGAACAACAACAAATCCGGCATCCCGGGCTTCAGCCGCATTCCGGTGATCGGCGCGCTTTTCCGGAACACGACGACCGACAAATCGCGTCGTGAATTAATCATCCTGATGCGTCCGGAGGTGACGCTGACCAAGCTGGAACTCCAGCGCATGCGGCAGAAGCACGAAGATCGGTCGCACTTCGGTCCGGAGATCGACAAGGATGATTGCCCGGATTGCCCGAAGCAGACGTTTGACGACAAGCAATTGACGCCACCCGATCTGCCGGCCGCGGATTACAAATGAACTCCGCTGTCGGTCAGTCACTGATCGAACTTCTTCTCTCCGCCGGCGCGCCGTCGCGGGAGGAAGCGGCCGCGCTCGCCTCGAATCTGGACGGCGGATCGTGGACGGCGCAGGTCCTTGATTCGGGCAAGGTCGACGAGACGCGTTTTCTGAACGCGCTCGGCAGCTACTTCGATGTCCCGGTGCGTTCGATCGATGCGAAGGGGATCGACCGCCAGACGTTGTCGCTCCTGCCGAGCCGCTTCGTTTTCCAGCATCACATCCTGCCGCTCGAGATCCGCGACGACGCAGTCGTGCTCGCGACCTATGACTTGTTCAACTCGGTCGGGCGTCAGCTTGCCGCGCAGTTGCTGAAGAAGCCGGCCGAATGGGTGCTCGTTCCGCGTGCGCAAATTCTCCGCGCGATGAAGACGCTCTATGGGGTCGGCGCGGAGACGTTCGACGAAATCCTGAAGACGAACCGCTCCTACGACGCCAACCAGGACATCGAGGGCGCAATGGATCTGAACGCCGACGACCCTGAGGCGTCGGTGGTGAAGTTCGTCAACCAGATCATCCGCGAAGCGATCGTGGAACGCGCCACCGACATTCACGTCGAGCCGCTCGAGAATGATCTGCGCATCCGTTATCGCATCGACGGGATCTTGCACGAAGTCGCGGTTCCGCCGCAGCTTCGCGTGCTGCAATCGGCCATCATCTCGCGCCTCAAAGTCATGGCGCACATGGATATCGCGGAACGCCGTCTGCCGCAGGACGGCCGCATCAATTTGCAAAGCAACAGCGCGAACATCGACGTCCGCGTTTCCACGATTCCGACGGTGAATGGCGAGTCGATCAGCTTGCGTCTGCTGAGCCGCGACCAGCAGCACGAGCAGTTCGGGTTCGAGCGCCTCGACTTCAGTCCGCAGCATCAGCGGATCGTACAATCGATGCTCGCGCAGCCGAACGGAATCGTCCTCGTCACCGGCCCGACAGGCTCGGGGAAATCAACGTCGCTCTACTGCTTCTTAAGCAGCATCAACTCTGTGCAACGGCGGATCATCACGATCGAAGAGCCGGTCGAATATCGCCTGCCCGGCGTCTCGCAGATTGACGTGAAACCAGAGATCGATCTCACCTTTGCGAAAGGACTGCGACACATTCTGCGACAGGATCCGAACGTGATCATGGTCGGTGAGATCCGCGACTTCGAGACGGCGGAGATCGCGATCCGCGCGGCCATGACGGGCCACCTTGTCTTCAGCACGCTGCACACAAACGATGCCGTTGGCGGGATCACGCGTTTGCTCGACATGGGCGTCGAGCAGTTCCTTCTCGCTTCGACGGTGCGCGCTTTTCTCGCGCAACGACTCGTTCGGACGATCTGTCCTGATTGCGCCGAAATGGTCGAGTATCCGCGCGAATATCTGGCGGAGATTCAGTTCCCGCTGCGCGAATTCGGAACGCGCTTTCGTCGGGGTGCCGGGTGCGAGAATTGTCGCCAGACTGGCTATCAAGGCCGCATGGCGATCTACGAAATCTGCGTCGTTAACGAGCCGATGCGCCGCGCGATTGTGCAGAAGCGCGACGGTGGCGAGTTGAAGGCAATTGCGATCAACAGCGGGATGGAAACGTTGCGCCAGGACGGCTGGCGGCGCGTCTCGCAAGGCAAGACGACAGTCGAAGAAGTGGTCCGCGTGACGCAGAACGACGAAGTCATCGCGGAGACGACCGCGGAGAGCGCGCCGGCGACACTCGAAGCGGCCGTCGCCTAACGAGTATCCCCGTCGGCCCACTCGTCATCCCGAGGCAGCGAAGACGCCGAGGGACCGTCGCCTATTCAAGGTTGAATAGCTGCGGCCGAAAAATCCGACCTTCATCGAACGTCTCGCAAATAGTTCAAGCGTTGTGTCGCCGTCGCGGCTTCGATTGATCGTCATGCGGACGTAGAAGGTCTTCGCTGCGTAGGCGAGGTCTCTCGGCGTCTTCGCTGCCTCGGGATGTCAGGTGGTTAGCGGCTGCGCATCGCGGCAATAGCTTGTCGGTAGTCGCCTGCGCGGAAGATCGATGTTCCCGCGACCAGCGCGTTTGCGCCGTTCGCGATCGAGGTCGCTGCAGTTTCGGGGTTGATGCCGCCGTCTACTTCGATGTCGAAGCTCGCGTTCTGGGCTTCGCGCCAGGTGCGAGCGCGCTGGAGTTTCTCCATCTGATCGGCGCGGAAAGACTGGCCGCCGAAACCCGGATGCACTGTCATGATCAGGAGCAGATCGATCGCGCCGAGATGTGCTTCGAGCCTCTCGAATGGTGTTGCGGGGTTCAGCGTTAAACCGGCCCGGCATCCACCTGCGCGAATCTCCGCCAGCGTTTGTGCGACATCGTGTTTTGCTTCGGCGTCGACGTGCACGGTGATGGAGTTCGCCCCCGCTTCGATAAAGCGTGGCACGTAGTGATTCGCGTGCTCGATCATCAGGTGCACATCGAGCGGCAACTTCGTGAGCTTCCGCACCGTCGCGACGACAGCCGGCCCGAACGAAATGTTATCGACGAAGTGGCCGTCCATGATGTCGCAGTGAATCCAATCCGCGCCGGCTTCTTCGACCGCGCGAATTTCCTCGCCGAGGCGCGAGAAATCGGCCGCGAGGATGGATGGCGCGATGATGATCGGATGCGACATGGACGCCTATTATATGAGCTGCGCGTCGGTTGCGACCTCTATGTCCTATCTTCCCCTTGACGATGCGGAGCAACGTTCCTAGATATCACGCGTTTCAGCCGGTCGTCATCGCGGCGCAGCGCATGGAAGCTGCTGGGTCGACGTTCAAAGACGCGCTCCGACAGACTGGAATGCGTCAGCTAAAGGCTAACTTCATGTTCAACGGACTTTTCGGGTTCTTATCGAGCGATATCGGGATCGATCTCGGGACCGCTAACACCCTCGTTTACGTCAAGGACCAGGGCATCGTGCTGCGTGAGCCGTCCGTTGTGGCGGTGCAGGCGGGCACGAACAAGGTGCTCGCGGTCGGTGATGAGGCGAAGCGGATGCTTGGCCGCACGCCTTCGAACATCGTCGCGGTGCGACCGCTGAAAGACGGCGTCATCGCCGATTTCGAAGTCACGGAAGCGATGCTGCGGCATTTCATTTCGAAGGTGCACAATCGCCGCGTAAAGGCGCGTCCGCGAGTTGTGATCGCAGTGCCTTCCGGCATCACCGAAGTGGAGAAGCGCGCGGTTCGCGAATCTGCGACCCATGCCGGCGCGCGCGAGGTTTATCTAATAGAAGAGCCGATGGCTGCGGCGATTGGCGTCGGTCTGCCGGTGCAGGATCCGGCCGGTAACATGATCATCGACATCGGCGGCGGCACGACGGAGGTCGCGTTGATCTCGCTCTCCGGCATCGTGTTTAGCCGCAGCGTACGGGTCGCAGGCGATGAGCTCGACGAGGCGATCGTGCAGTACATGAAGCGGGCCTACAATTTGATGATCGGCGAGCGCACCGCGGAAGAGATCAAGATCAAGATCGGCTCTGCTTATCCGAGCGAAAAGGAGACGAGCGTGGAAGTAAAAGGGCGCGACTTGGTGGCTGGTTTGCCAAAGACGCTGATGATTACTTCGCAGGAAGTTCGCGAAGCGTTGCTCGAGCCGATCTCTACGATCGTGGATTCTGTCCGCATCACCTTGGAACGCTGCCCGCCGGAGCTCTCCGCGGATCTGGTGGATCGCGGCCTTGTTCTCGCCGGCGGCGGCGCGTTGCTCCGCGGTTTCGATAAACTTTTGAGCGAAGAGACGGGCTTGCCTGTCCATGTGGCGGAAGACCCGCTGAGCGCCGTGGCGGAAGGAACGGGCAAGTGCCTGAATGAACTTAAGTTTTTACGTCAAGTCGCCTCCGCCGATCGCACCTGGCGCTGAGGTCGTTTTTGCTTTCCGATTGCTCGCTTCTGATTTGCGTCAGGGAGCAGCTTTCGGAATCGAGCACGTTCGATGAGTCGTTCGACCACCATCGCGCTGCTGATCTTCGCGGCTGTTGTGGGTTACTTCCTGAGCTTTGGCCCGGACAGCACGCGCAATCTGCAGTCGGGATTTTATCAAATGATCTCGCCTTTCCTGAGCACCGGCTCGGGTTTGGAGCAGCAGATCACCGCCATGCGAAAAGGATTGAAGACGCTCGAGGAACTCGAGAAGGAGAACCAGGGATTGCGGGTCGAGAACCGCTCGTTGAAAGCGACGAACCAGGCGCTGCGTGATGTCGAGCATGACGTGAATCGGTTGCGCGTCGCGCTGAACTATCGCGAGAAGTCGGTCTTCAAACTCGTGCCCGCTGAAATCGTGACGCGCGAAACGTCGACCTGGTGGCGCACCGTGACGATCAATCGCGGGAAGGAAGATGGCGTGCAGGGCGACATGCCCGTTGTCACGGAAGAAGGGTTGGTCGGCAAGACGACGACGGTGAGCGAGAGCATCTCCGTTGTGCTCCTGATCTCGGACGAAAATTGCCGCGTTGCAGCGAGCATCGAGGGAAGTCGCGAGCAGGGGATTGTGCAGGGTGAACGCGTGGCCGGCGCGCTCACGCCGTTGCTCGATCTGAACTTCCTCTCGAAGCAGGCGAACCTGCAGCCGGGGCAGAAGGTTTACACATCCGGCGTAGGCGGTGTTTTTCCCTCAGGCCTGCTCATCGGCGCGGTCAAGGAATACAAGGTGCGTGAGCTCGACTCGCAGGCGCGTCTCCAGCCGGCGGTCGATCTCTCGAAGCTCGAAGACGTCTTTGTTGTAACGGGGCGGAAATGATCTTCTTCGGCATCCTGCTCGTCCTCGTCTTCATCGCGCAGGTCATCGAGCTGTTCGTCCCGCCGCTCGAGTGGATGTACAACGCGCACATCCTGATCGTGCCGATCATCGTTTTTTACGGTGCGATGGCGCTGCCGTTCCCGCTCATGCTCGCGCTTTCCTTCTTCGCCGGCCTGCTCCTCGATGCGCTGACCATGCAGGTGATCGGCGCCCGAGTTGAAATCGCGCTCGGCTGGTCAATAATCGTCTACGCCGTGCTGGCGTCCATCATGCATGGTCTTCGGCCTCTCTTCATTCGAGGGCGCTGGGAAATCCATTGTGTCATGAGCGGTGTCTGCACGTCGCTCATCCTGCTCGCCCAATACCTAATGATCACCTTCCGCCGCGGCTCGATCGTCTTCACGCCGGAGGCGTGGTGGCAGATTGGCGGGCCGGGTGTGGTGGCGATGATCATGGCGCCGCTGCTCTTCTGGCTCCTGCACACGATCGGCGACGCGACGGGAAACCCTTACATTCCAGAACGCGGGAGTTACTGATGAACAAACGTCGTTTAACCAGCCGGCTCAAAGTCCAGGTCGTCGGATTGTTGATGCTGCTCAGCCTCGGAGCGGTTCTTTTCAAGCTCTGGCTCGTGCAAGTTGCGCACGGTCCGGAGTGGACCGCGCGAATCCGTGGCAGCTCGGAAGTCACGGTGCGCATCCCGTCAGTGCGCGGTGAAATCCGCGATCGCAACGGCATTCCGCTCGTGCAAAACCGCGCGAGTTATGAAGTCGATTTCTACCTGCCGGAGATGGTGAAGGGCTATCGCGAACGCGTCGGTGCGCCGCCCGTGAGCGAGTATCGCGCGACGATCAACGGCATGCCGAAGGATCTGAAGGAAGCCGACATCGTGAAGATCGTGAACGACGGCGTCATTCCACGGCTCGACGAGTTGGATCTGGCGCGCGATTACAACGCGAACAAACTCCAGAAGCATTACCGGACGAACACGGAAGTCCCCTTCTCCTACATCAAGGACATCGACTTCGGCACGATGGCGAAGTTCTCCGAGCACGATGTCGGCCTGCCCGGCGTGGACATCGCGATCAAGCCGGTGCGTTCCTACGTCTACGGCGCGCTCGCGGCCCACTTGTTAGGCTACGTCGGCGCGCCCGACGACACGAACAAAGAAGAGGCGAAGAAGTTCACCTTCTACCAAGGCGACGTGGAGGGAAAAACGAACATCGAAAAGGCGATGGACGAATACCTCAAGGGCAAGCCCGGCGTTCGGTACCTGCGTCGCAACGCGAAGGGCGTGATCGACGGCATCGTGCGCGAAGATCCGCCGCAGGCCGGCTCGAACGTGATCCTCACTCTGGATGCGAAGATCCAGGCGATCACGGAAGAGGCACTGCGCGCGGTGCCGCGTGGCGCGGCCGTGGTGGTGGATGTGAACAACGGCAACATCCTTGCCATGGCGTCGGTGCCTTCGTTCGATCCAAACACTTTCGTCCCGAGCATCAAGGCGAAGGACTGGAAAGCACTGCGCGAAAACCCGGCGAATCCGCTGATCAACCGCGCGATCAGCGCATTCCCACCGGGCTCAACCTTCAAGCTGGTCACTGCACTGGCCGGCTTGCGGAAAGGTCTGGCGAACACGCGATTCAACTGCGGCGGCGGCGTTTCCTACGGTGATCACTTCTTCCATTGCTGGATCGCGGAGAAGGGCGGCAGCCACGGTGTCCTCGGCCTCGCGGAGGCAATCAAGGTTTCGTGCAACTCTTACTTCTATCAGTTCGGCAATGCCGCGGGGATTAACGCGATCGATGAAACCGGCGAGACGCTTGGCCTGGGCAAAGCTTCTGGCCTTGAAGTCAGCGGGGAACAGCCCGGTGTGTTGCCCGGTCCAGATTGGATGCGGATCAACTACCCGCGCGAGAAATGGACTTCAGCGCACACCGCAAACGTCTCCATCGGCCAAGGCTTCGACCTCGTTTCGCCGCTGCAGGAAGCGATGGTTTACGCAACGGTGGCGAACGGCGGCGTCTCCTACTATCCGCGTCTCATTAAGGACGTCGTCGACGCGGAAGGTAAATCGGTGCTCGACGACAAAGGGCAGCCGGTGATTCCGCGCGAGCCAAGGATTCGTGGCGATCTGCGGAAGGACTTTACACCGCAGCAAATCGAGTTGGCGCGTCGAGGCCTCTGGCAGGTTGTCAACGAACAGGGCGGCACGGGTAGCAAGGCGCGTGTGCCCGGTGTTGAAGTCGCGGGTAAGACAGGCACCGCGCAGGCGATGCTCGACGGCAGGAAAGACAACGTCGCGTGGTTCTCCTGTTTCGCCCCATACAACAATCCGAAGTACGCGGTGATCGCCATGGTGCAGGGCAGCGAAGGCCACGGCGGCTCGGTCGCAGCTCCGATCGCGGGGCGAATCCTGGAGCGCACGCTTGCTTTGGATGAAGGTAAATTTGAGCCGCAATTAGCGTGGCTGGAGCCGGCCAATAAACCCAATCCCTTTCAGCTCGTCGTCTCGGTCGATTACAAGGATTCGCCAAATCTGCCGAGTAGCGATGAGGAAGGCGCCAACGGCGACGATGATTCCGAGAAGCCGGCCGCGCAGATGGCTGCGTCGACGGCGGCACCTGATGTGGAGCCGGAGGCGGATGACCGCGGGCAGGTTGCTCGGCGTCCGCAACAATCACAACGAGTGGTTCGCGCTCAGCCCGTCCAAACCGCTCCGGCGCAGCAGCAGCAGAGCGGCAAGCCCAATTTCTTCCAAAGACTTTTCGGTGCACGCCCTGCACCTCAAGCGCCACCTCAGCCGGCTCGCCGGCCGGGTCCCCCGCCGCGCAGAAACCCATGATTACACACGCCACGCTTCCGCGGTTCGCTTGTGTGATCACCCAACTTTCCCGTTTTTATGATCGACAAAGTGAAACGAATTTTAGGCCTCTCCGCACGCAAGACGGGCAAGAAGCTCATCATCAGCGTAGAGAAACTGGAGCGCCGCGTAGCGCTGCTCGAGAACGGCCGGCTCGAAGAGTATAACGTCGAGCGGAACAGCTCCCGGAACATCGTCGGGAGCGTCTATAAGGGTAAGGTCAAGAACATCGAGATGGGCTTGAAGGCGATGTTCGTCGACATCGGCTTCGAGAAGAATGCGTTCCTGCATTTCTGGGATGCGATCCCAGCGGCGCTCGACAGCGGCATCGAGGAAATCGATCGCCCGACGAAGAAGGGGAACAAGAAGCGGATCACCGCGAAGGACATTCCGAACATCTATCCTGTTGGTTCGGAAGTGATCGTGCAGGTCACGAAAGGTCCGATCGGGACAAAGGGCCCGCGCGTCACGACGAACCTCAGCTTTGCGGGCCGCTATCTCGTCTTCATGCCCTATAGCGAGCGAAGCGGCATCTCGCGGAAAATCGAAGATCCCAAAGAACGCGAACGTCTGCGCAAGATTTTGCGTGAGCTGGAAATTCCGGACGGCGTCGGCGTCATCATCCGCACCGTTGGCGAAGGTCAGCGCGCCCGGTACTTCGTTCGCGATCTCGCCTTCCTCATCGAGCAATGGCAGCGCGTGGAGGAGGCGATCAGGACCGACAAAGCACCAGCGCGTGTCTTCGAAGAACCGGATCTGGTTGAGCGCACCGTGCGCGATTTTCTGACCGACGAAATTGACGAAGTGATCTGCGACGATCGTCCGGCAATCGATCGAATGAACGAGCTCGTCGGCAACATTTCGCGGCGCTCGCGGAATCGCATTCAATTTTACGACGGCACCGCGCCAGTCTTTGAGACCTTTGGAATTCAGAAGCAAATCGACGACGCCTTTCACCGCCAGGTTTGGCTGAAGTGCGGCGGCTACATCGTGATCGACGAGACCGAAGCGCTCGTCGCGATCGACGTGAACACGGGCCGGAACAAAGGTGGTCGCGACGTGGAGAAGACGATCCTGCAGACCAACCTCGAGGCGGCCGACGAGATTGCGCGGCAACTCCGCCTTCGCAATGTCGGCGGTCTGATCATTGGCGACTTCATCGACATGAAGAGCCGAAAAGATCAGCAGGCGGTCTACAGCATGATGAAGGAGCGGCTGAAGCGCGACAAAGCGAAGACGCATGTTCTTCCACTTTCACCGCTCGGATTAATGGAGATGACTCGCCAGCGCGCGCAGGAAAGCCTGAGTGATTCCATTTACGAAAATTGCCACTACTGCCAGGGGCGCGGCGTGGTGAAGACCTCGATGACAACCAGCGTCGAGCTCCATCGCATGCTCAACACCGTGATGCGCAAATACCAGGACAGCGTGCACGACATCCGCGTCATCTTGAATCCCGATGTGCTGAAACGCCTGAAGGAAGAAGACGAAGAATACCTTGTCGAACTGGAGCGCCGTTACGCCGGCCGGCTTTTATTCCGAGGCGATCCGACCTACCACCACGAGCGGTTCACGGTGACCGACGCGAATTCAGGCGCTGAGTTAAAGGCCTGACGTTCCGACGCTTGCATTTTGCCTTGTAAAAAGAGGCAACCACTTCAGGCATCTACAGCGAAGTCGAGTTGGCAGAGGTTTATTGTAACCTCTAGCCTTCGCCGCAGGTCTATAGGACAATGTGGCATCCCAGCCGCGTCACCGACCGTGCGCCTGGGATTAGAAAGAATGGCCGGACTTAACCAACCAACAGGAGAACGAAATGAAAAAACTAACCTTCGCCGCGTGCGCCTTAATCGCCGTGGCTTCCAGTGCCTTCGCGGGCACGGAAACATACTCGAGCAGCAAGAACATGGCTGCGAGCGCGCCATGCCCGAGCTGGTATGCAGACAATGAATGGAACGTCGGAGTGTCGGCGACCTACGCAGCCACTTCGAACAGCTATCGTGAGGATACCTACCTCGGAGTGGATCACTCGTGGGGTGCCGGTATCGATGTGAAGTATTTCTTCCGTCGCTACTTCGGTCTCGGCGTGCAGGCTTTCGGCCT
>JALZAD010000375.1 GCA_030948555.1 Verrucomicrobiota bacterium
CCTTAGCGGAGCGGATGGTCCTGGAGGCGCTGGAGAAGCTGCGCTGGCGCGAAGTCAACCTGGCGCAGGAAAGAAAGGGCCATCCGGCGAAGGTGGCGATTGCGCACGAGCTGCGCCGCCAGACACCGATGACGCGCGACTGGATCGCCGCCCGGCTGCGGATGGGGAGCGCCAGTTATGTTTCAAACCTACTTAGCAGTGTCGGTAGTAAGCTCTGACCCCTACTTCCGGCACGTGTTTCTTCTTACCAAATGGAGGAATAAGCTTGTCAGGCGCGGAAGTGCGTTCCTATCCGCGCGCACCTACGGAGCTTGAGTGGATAGCGGGTTTTGTAGGGTTTTGGCGAACAACAGCGGTTTACCGCCTCACGCCAGCGGCGTCACCCTACAGGAGCATGAGTTATGAGTCGGTCTGTTGGTCAGCGAATCGGCAGTTCCTCCTTTCCGATCAAATTGGCTCCACCGCTGACGGCATCGACAACCAGCTCGTGATATCCCTATGGGATCGCCAGAGAAAGATATACCGTCTAATCCGGCTTCGATCCTCCGGCCAGACCACCGACGCGGTCATGACGGTGGACGGACCACATAATTCGATTGTTTCTTATCGAGAGGTTTCGGGACGTATTGCACGATGCGAAGAAAGCATCGTATGGTTGTCCAAAGAAGAATACCAATTCCGAACCGAGTGCCTCGATGGAGAAGACCGTTGGACATATGTGGAAGGGAAATCGCGCAAGCTCGACCGTTTACCGAAGCGGGCTGTGGTGCCTTCGAAAGTGCGTTGAGCTGGAACTGGCACAGACGTGTAGTACGGCGGACTTGCAGGAGCGTAGAACGGCTGGGGCGCCCGAGTGAGTTCGTCGACGGTTACTGCGTTACTGATGATGGCCGCCGGGTTGTACCTGATGCTGTGCGGCACAGGATGGGTAGCGCCGAACTTAAAAGAACGCCACTCTGCACATGAAATCCGAAGCTTGCAGTTAACAGGTCTGCTAGTGTTGTTGCTGGCGCTGCTAAATCTGCTGCTCGGGTGAGGATGGGCGCTGCTGCAGGCACTGATTGCCTCGGGCTTCATCGGTAACGACAGCACTCAGCGGCGACGACATCAGATGGGCGAGTTAGCGGTTGGCGCATACCTAAAGTCGGCGGCTTGCATGGCTAATGAGGAGCTTTGGCCGCCAGCATTCGATCGGTTGCGAAGAGCAGTAAGCTTGGGAGCCAAGTTGAGGAAAAATGGACCTCACTTTGCCAAAGCGATCGCCGCGATTGAGACCACGCTAGCGGAGCACCAGGCGGATGAAGTTGGCCTCCGATGCGAACCCATATTTGCAGACTGCATTTAGGACAATATCGCTAATGTGTGGGGCGTATTGCATCCGTAGCTGGAGAATAAATGCAAACGCGGACATACTGTCGCTAGGCGCTTATTGCTTGGGAAATTGCATCCAGAGTGGTCTGTTCATGCGTCGGGCTACAATGCGCGAAGCCATTCGCGCCTCTCTCGCTCGAAACTCGTCGTTCAGCCTATCTTCGCGCGCGCTTACTCGGCCCCTTTCAAGCGCTTCTCTTCGCAACGAGCGTTCTACTAGTCGCTTATAACAACAGTAAACGAGCGATGAACAAAAATAGGAATAGGGGTCAGAGTGGGCTTCCCCCGACTCTTCGGACAGTAGGTAGGGATCAATTCCTATGGTCTATTTTGGTTTGATTTAGTTGGGATTCGAATTGGCTTGGGCTTTGGTAGGCGAGGCTGGAGTGCAGTCGGGTGCGGTTATAAAAGGTCTCGATGTAGTTAAAGATGGCGCGGCGTCCCTCGGCGAAGGTGGCGAAGCGCTGGTGATAGACCACTTCATATTTGAGGCTGTTCCAGAAGCTCTCGATGAAGGCGTTATCGTAGCAATTACCTTTGCGGCTCATGGAAGCGATCAGGCTGTGTTGGGCGAGGACCTGGCGGTAAGCGGCACTGGCAAACTGCATCCCGCGATCAGAGTGGACGAGGAGGGTTGCGCTAGGACGGCGTTGGAGAAGCGCCATGCGCAGGGCAGCGATGACGAGGCGGGCATCAAGGATTTGATGCATGGCCCAGCCGATGACGCGGCGGGTGCAGACATCCAAGATGGCGACGAGATAGAGCCAACCTTGGCCGGTGAGGATGCAAGTGGCATCGCTGACCCAGACTTGATCAGGCCGCGTGAGGGTGAGGTTTGGGAGGCGCTTGGGGGCGATCGGTCCGCCGTGGCGGCTGTCGGTCGTCCTCGGCCGGTCTTTAGAGCGCTGCCGGGCGAAGATCCGCTCCGCACGCATGAGACGGGCAATCCGGTTACGCCGACCGGGACAGCCCAAGGCACGCGCGGCAAGTGTGACAACACCTGGCTCCTTCTGCAGCTCGGACCGCTAGGAATAGAGATACTCGTCGTGAAATTCGCGTTGCGGAGGCACGGCGATGGCCGCTTGTCCGCCGCTCTCCGGGTACTCAAAGATCTGGCCTTCGTAATTCCGGATCACGATTTTTTCGTTGTCGTGATAGAGGACGTAGCCGGGATTGATCGGCACTTTGCCGCCGCCACCGGGGGCGTCGATCACGAACTGCGGCACCGCGTAGCCGGTGGTGTGGCCGCGCAGGCCTTCGATAATTTCGATCCCCTTCGCGACGGAAGTGCGCAGATGCGCGGAGCCGTTGATCAGGTCGCACTGGTAAATGTAGTAGGGACGCACCCGGCACATGAGGAGCTTCTGCACGAGGGTCTTCATCGTCTCGACGTTGTCGTTCACACCGGCGAGGAGGACGCTTTGGTTGCCGAGCGGAATGCCGTGGTTCGCGAGACGTTCGAGCGCCTCCTTCACCTCGATCGTCAGCTCGCGCGGATGGTTCACATGGACGCTCATCCAGAGCGGATGGTACTTCTGCAGCATCTGGCAAAGCGCGGGCGTGATGCGTTGCGGCAGGAAAATCGGGACGCGCGTCCCGATGCGGAGAAACTCGATGTGCGGAATCGCGCGGAGACGGCTGAGGATTTTCTCGAGCTTGTCATCACTGAAAAGCAATGCGTCGCCGCCGCTCAGAAGCACGTCACGAATCTCGGTGTGCTCTTCGAGATACTTGAAGGCGGCATCAAATTCGGTGTGCAACTCCTGCTCCCCTACCCCGCTGACGACGCGACTGCGGGTGCAGTAACGGCAGTAGCTGGCGCAGCGATCCGTAACGAGAAAGAGCACGCGATCGGGGTAGCGATGCACCAGTCCGGGCACCGGCATGTGCGAGTCTTCGCCGCACGGATCTGCCATGTCGTAAGGCGAAGTCCAGCTTTCCTCGACGCGCGGAACGACCTGCCGGCGAATCGGACAGTCCGGATTATCGCGCTCGATCAGATTAAAAAAATGCGGCGTGACGGCGAGCGCGAGCTTCGTGCCGGAGAGGAGAACGCCGTTGCGTTCGTCATCCGAGAGCTGGAGATGCTGTTCGAGTTGAGCGAGCGAAGTGACGCGATTCTTCAGCTGCCACTTCCAGTCGTTCCACTGCTCCGGCGAGACGTCGGGCCAGTAGCCCGGCGCATGTGAAACAAACTCTTTTCCGTCCTTCGTGCCTGCGGCAAAGGTGCCCATTTTCGTGTTGTACCGCGAAAGGTTAAGGGCCTTAAATATCAAGTCAATGCAGGCACTTTCAGGTGCGCAGCAGAGCTACCGCGGGGCGCTTCGTTCCCTCGCAATACGCCTTTGAACAGCTATCATCCGGACGTGTCCAACGACTTCATCATGCGCCCGCTTCTCGTTCCCGCTCTGCTTTGCGCGTTCACGCTGACCCTGCGCGCCGCGCCGCCGGAAGTTCAATCCGAGCCGCGCCCGACTCCGAGCGTCGCGCCGGAAGCCGCCGAAGCGGGCAAGGACGTCGTCCATCAGCTGAACAACGCGTTCGCGCGCGTCTTCGATCTCGTGGCGCCGAGCGTCGTGATCATCGAAGCGACGAAGAAGAACGACGGCAGCGAGAATCCATCACTCGAAGATCTCTTCTTCAATAATCAGCAGCCGCCGGACGAGAATCAGCGCCGCAATCCGCGCGATCGTCAGCCGATGCACAGCGAAGGCTCGGGGTTCATCTTCCGCGCGGATGGTCACATCCTGACCAACTACCACGTCGTCGAAGGCGCTGATCACATCGACGTGAAGTTGAAAGATGGCCGCGAGTTCCAGGCCAAGCTGGTCGGCAGCGATGACAAGACGGATGTCGCGGTCCTGAAGATCGACGCGACGAATCTACCGACTGTGCAACTCGGCGATAGCGAGGCGGTGCGCATCGGGCAATTCGCCTTCGCCATCGGGACGCCGTTCAACCTCGATTACACCTTCACCTACGGCGTGATCAGCGGAAAAGGCCGGAGCAAGTTGCTGCCCGCTTCAGTAACGGGCGGCTACTCGATTTCGGACTACATCCAGACGGATGCGTCGATCAACCCGGGCAACAGCGGCGGTCCGCTGTGCGACATCGACGGGAAAGTCATCGGCGTGAACACGCTGATCAACGGCATCAATCGCGGCCTCGGATTTGCCATTCCGATCAATCTCGCGAACGACATCGGCCAGCAATTGATCACAGGTCATCGCATCGTGCGGCCGTGGCTCGGGATTCGCATCGAAACCTTGGGTGACGACCAGGCGCTGCGCGGCTTGTTCAAGGGCATCGACAAGGGCGTGATCGTCCGCACCATCGAGGCCGATGCGCCGGCATTTAAGAGCGACCTCCATCCCTTCGACGTCATCACGCATGTCGATGGGGCGCCGGTCGCGAGCGACACGCAATTGCAGCGCGAGATCCTGAAGAAGAAGGTCGGGCAAACGGTGGATCTGACGGTCTGGCGCAAAGGCCAAACCGTGAAGGTGCCAGTGACCGCTGGCGAGCTACCGGGCGAAGTCGGCCGCGTCTCAAACGCGACGCCGCGCGGGCCGCAAAAGCCGGAAGACACGAACAAGTTTGGCCTTCAGGTGCAGGAGCTGAGCAAGGACGTCGCGGCGCGTCTCAAACTCGACGTGCAACAAGGCGTGATCGTCACCGACGTAGCCGACAACAGCCTCGCCTCCGCGCAAGGCATCGAGCGCGAAGACGTCATCACGGAAGTGGACGGCAAGCCGATCGCGAACGTGCAGTCGTTCCGCGACGCTTTGAACAAAGCGGATCCGCGCAAAGGCGTCCTGCTCTACCTCGATCGGAAGGGCAGCAAGACCTTCGCCGTGCTCAAAGCGACGAGCTGACGATGGCAACAACGGCGCGCAGCCGCGCCGCAACGCAAAGATCAGCCTAAGCGAGCGCTGTTGCCAGCCACTCGTTAGGCAGCGCGACGATTACCCGCGACGAGAAGGATAATGCCGCCAACGATCGCGACACCGCCGACGATTGGGCCGACGGGCACGCTGTGTTCCTTCTCTTTATTCACCTCGAGCGGTCCGAGCTTCGCGACGTTTTCTTTCGTCGTGAAGCTCGCGAATCCGCCCCAAGCCAGCGCAACGATGCCGGCAACGATAAGGACGATGCCGAGAATCGCGGCTGGTTTCATTCAGAGTTGAGCCTTGCTCAGAGGGTGCGGCGACCCTGGATCAAATTGATGATCAGGATGACCACCGCGATGACGAGCAGGATATGAATGAATCCGCCCATCGTGTACGAGCTGACGAGTCCGACCAGCCAGAGCACGAGAAGAATAACAAAGATGGTCCAGAGCATAAGTGTTCCTTTGGGTTGAGTTTCCTTTTGCTTCGTGCGCGGAACGCGTGCCGCGCTTATCGCGTGCAAGTTTTGATTTGCCAGAGTCTCAACGACCGCTCGCGAATAACATACTTGCCGACAATTTTAGCTGGCCGCACCTTCGAGAACTGCCTAGAACCTACTGACCTTTTCCCCTGACCTGTCTATGCGTTTTTCCGCCTCGTCTCTGTTGTTCATCCCGCTCCTGCTCACCAGCTGCGCCTACAACGGCGTCATCGTCCGAAAGGAATCGCGGCCGCATCCGCTGTATCACTCGATCGGCATCGAAGGCGTTTACAGCTTCATCGTTCGCGATACGAGTGGCTCACTCCATCGCCAGATGGTAACTCCCGCGGTCTACGAGATGTATGCCGAAGGGCAGACCTTCAACGATCTCGCCCCCGCTCCGGCAGCTGCCGAATTCAAAGAGACGCAGCCCGCGCCCGCGCCGGTCATGCATCACCCGCGTCGTCCCGCGAGCGAGGCACCGCCTTTGGAAACACCCCGGCGCGTCTC